>CAZNCO010000266.1:0-6393 GCA_964571345.1 uncultured Ohtaekwangia sp. | reverse complement strand
CGGTGGCTCAGCTATGGAAGGTATGGCACGTCAGCCAGAAGCTTCCGGCAAAATCCAAAACGCAATGTTGGTGATCGCGGCCCTTATTGAGGTTGCTGCCCTGTTCGCGTTGGTTATTTGCTTGCTGATTTCGTTCAAGACAGCTTAAAAAAGAACCCGCCTCGGCATTAGGCCGGGCGGTTCTTTTTCTTTTTTATTTATCCGAAATATCGAAGAGATTTATTTATAAGAAATATGGATTTGCTAACCCCCGGCTCCGGCCTCATCCTCTGGCAACTTTTTATTTTCCTTTTGTTGGTTTTCCTTTTGGGAAAACTTGCATGGAAACCAATCCTTTCTTCATTAAAAGAACGTGAGGATTCAATTCAGAATGCTCTAGACCAAGCTGAAAAAGCGAAGCAAGAAATGGCTGCGCTGAAAGCTGATAATGAAAAGCTTTTGAAAGAAGCCCGCGAAGAGCGTGATAAGATTTTGCGTGATGCCCGCACGGCAGCAAATCGTTTGCAAGAAGAGGGGCAATCAGCAGCTAAGAAAAGTGCAGACCGTATTATTGAAGATGCAAAAGCTGTAATCCAAACTGAGAAGCAAAATGCATTGCGCGATGTCAGAGCGCAGGTTGCGTCCTTCTCACTGGATATTGCTGAAAAACTAGTCAAGAAAAACCTGGCTGAAGATAAGTCACAGAAGGAATTGGTTGACACACTTATCAAAGATCTCAAGCTCAATTAGCCATGGCGGATATTAGAGTAGCATCACGTTATGTAAAATCTCTACTAGGTCTGGCAATTGAGCAAGGCACGGTGGAGGAAGTTAACAATGACATGAAGTTGTTTGCTTCTGTATGTCATTCAAATCGTGCATTTGTGAACATGCTGCGTAGCCCGATTATCAAACATGAGCGAAAAAAGGCTGTCTTAGAACAGCTTTTTACTGGCAAAGTGAACGCGCTCACAATGTCGATAATTCAAATTCTCACGCGCAAAAACCGCGAGCCCTTGTTACCAGCCATTGCGACAGAATTTGCTGTTGCTTATAATGAATACAAAGGTATTGAAAAGGCTACTGTGACTACTACGTTTCCGATTGATGCAAAATTGAAAGCAGACGTTGAGGCAATGGTGAAGAAGCTAAGTTCGCGAAAACAAGTAGAGCTGATTGAAAAGGTAGACAAAGATTTGATTGGCGGATTTATTTTGAATGTAGGCGACCGCCAGATTGATGCATCTGTGAAGAGCAAGCTAAAATCACTGAAAGTGAAATTCAGTGAGAATTCCTATGTAAAAGAAATTTAATTGAACGAATAACAATAACGATAGAATAATCATGGCAGAAATCAGACCCGAAGAAATTTCATCTATCCTCCGTGAGCAGTTGTCGCAGTCACGCACAGACGCTGAGTTGGAAGAAGTAGGTACCGTGCTCACCGTTGGTGAAGGTGTAGCTCGTATCTATGGACTTACTCAGGCACAAGCCGGTGAGTTGATCCAATTTGAAAATGGTGTTAGAGCTCTTGTGCTCAACCTCGAAGAGGACAATGTGGGTGCCGTGTTGTTAGGTGAATCCAAAGAAATTAAGGAAGGCGATACGGTGAAACGTACGCGCCAGATTGGTTCTGTAAAAGTTGGAGAAGGCTTGCTTGGCCGCGTGGTAAATACACTTGCTGAGCCGATTGATGGCAAAGGTCCCATCAAAGGCGATTTGTATGAGATGCCACTTGAGCGCAAGGCTCCAGGAGTTATCTTCCGTCAGCCTGTGAACGAACCACTTCAAACAGGTATCAAGGCGATCGATGCGATGATTCCGATTGGCCGTGGTCAGCGCGAGTTGATCATTGGCGATCGTCAGACTGGAAAGACCGCTGTTGCCATCGATACGATCATCAATCAAAAAGAATTTTACGAAGCAGGCAAGCCTGTGTTCTGTATCTACGTAGCAATTGGCCAGAAGGCTTCAACCGTAGCAAGCGTTGCTTCTACCTTGGAGAAAGCCGGTGCGATGCCTTACACGGTAATTGTTTCTGCATCTGCTTCTGACCCGGCTCCGATGCAGTTCTTCGCGCCATTCACAGGTGCATCCATTGGTGAATTCTTCCGCGATACCGGAAGACCAGCTTTGGTAATTTATGATGACTTGTCTAAGCAAGCTGTTGCTTACCGCGAAGTGTCGTTGCTATTGAGAAGACCTCCTGGCCGCGAGGCTTATCCTGGTGACGTATTCTATCTTCACTCTCGCTTGTTAGAGCGCGCAGCCAAAGTTATCAATAACGATAAGATAGCAAGCCAAATGAACGACTTGCCAGCAAGCATTAAACATTTGGTGAAAGGTGGTGGTTCGCTTACGGCTCTTCCAATTATCGAAACACAAGCCAATGACGTATCAGCTTACATTCCTACGAACGTAATCTCGATCACGGATGGTCAGATATTTCTTGAAACCAACTTGTTCAATTCGGGTATTCGTCCTGCGATCAACGTAGGTATTTCAGTATCTCGCGTGGGTGGTTCAGCTCAGATCAAATCAATGAAAAAGGTGGCAGGTACGTTGAAATTGGATCAGGCGCAATTCCGTGAATTGGAAGCATTTGCGAAATTCGGTTCAGACCTTGATGCTGCTACAAAACTAACGATCGAGCGTGGTCGCAGAAATACAGAAGTATTGAAGCAGCCTCAGTATGCTCCAGTTCCAGTAGAAGAGCAGGTTGCAATGATTCTTGCATCTACTCGTGGTTATGTAGACCGTGTTCCTGTGAACAAAGTGAAGGAATTCGAAAAAGAATTTATCAGCTTATTAAAAGCACAGAACAAGCAGGTATTGGATAACTTCCGCGTAGGTAAGTTTGAAGATTCAGATGTTGAAGTTGTAAAAAAGGTAGCAACAGAGTTAGCTTCGAAATATTAATTCGTTGGTTCTTTGATTCGATGATGTGTCAATTATCGAATCAATGAATTATCAAATCAACTAAGTTAAATGCCAAGTTTAAAAGAAGTAAAGAGTCGGATTTCATCGGTGATTTCAACCCAGCAGATCACCAAAGCCATGAAGATGGTGGCCGCTGCCAAATTGCGTAAGTCGCAAGACCGCATTATGCAGATGAGGCCTTTTGCTGAAAAATTGAATTCACTTTTGCAAAATCTTTCTGCAGCCGGCAGTGATGGCCAGGCTTGGTATAGCGCTAAGCGCGAAGAGAAGAAAATATTGATTGTTGCAATCAGTTCCGATCGTGGATTGTGCGGATCTTTCAATAGCACGGTCTTCAAAGCAGCTTCTAAATTGATAGCTGAGAAATATGAAGCTCAGAACAGGCAAGGTAACGTGACTGTTCTTCCTTTAGGTAAGAAGGCGTTTGAATTTTTTGGTAAGAAGAATATTCCTGCCGTAAATGATTATTGGAACATTTTCCATAATCTTTCATTTGATGGAGTAGCAGAGGTTGGCCAGTATTTGATGGATTCATATCGCGAAGGCAAGTATGATAAGATCGAGGTGGTATATAACGAATTCAAAAACGTAGCTACTCAAATACTTCGAACGGAGCAATTTTTGCCGGTGAAAGAGGTGGCCAAATCCAATACCACTTCTTCGCAGCAGATTGACTACATCTATCAGCCGAATCAGGAGGATATCATTACGGGTCTTGTGCCCAAATCATTGAAAGTTCAATTGTACAAAGCAGTTCTTGATAGCAATGCTTCTGAAAACGGAGCCCGCATGACCGCTATGGACAAGGCAACTGAAAATGCCGGAGAACTTTTGAAAGACCTTCGCCTCACGTATAACCGCACACGCCAGGCTGCTATCACCAAGGAAATCCTTGAGATTGTAGCGGGTGCAGAAGCGTTGAAGTCGGCATAGGCCAGAAATAATAATCATTTTCCCGTTAGCACAATCCAGTGCTTCTTTATCTTTAACAGATGAAGCAGAAGCACTGGATTCTTTTTTTACTCTCATTACTCTCCATTATTACCTTTTTGGATCGCAATGCCTTGTCTATCGCGGGCATTCACATCACCAAGGAATTAGCGATAAGCGAAACGCAATTCGGGTGGATCTTGGCAGCATTTTCTTTTTCATATGGATTGTTCGAAATACCTATGGGAATTTGGGGCGATCGCCTAGGGGAGAAAGGAGTGATCACAAAAATTGTCTTGGGATGGTCGCTATTTACTTCATTGACCGGGCTGGCATTTGGGTTCTATTCTCTGTTTGTAATTCGGTTTTTGTTTGGCATTGGGGAGGCTGGTGCTTACCCAAATACTTCTATCGCTGTGCGCAAATGGTTTGTTCCTCTGGAGCGAGGCCGAGCGCAAGCGGTGGTGTGGATGTCGAGCCGCATTGGTGGTGCAATCACACCTTTGCTTGTGGTGCCTCTTCAAATGAATTTTGGTTGGCGAATTACATTTTTGATGCTTGGAATAATTGGATTGGCTTGGGTGGTTGTTTGGACTTGGCTTTACAAATCACCAGTAGTAGATGCGAATGAAAATGTAAAGAATGCGAGCGGCAGTTCATTGAAAAGCGTGATCAAAACGCGAAACTTTTGGTTGTTGATGATCATGTATTACTGCTATGCGAGCGGAGTTTTCTTTTTCATATCGTGGCTGCCAAAATATCTTCATCAAGGTCGTGGCATTCCTGAAAATGAGCTGACCTATATGGCTTCTTTGCCATTTTTATTAGCAGCCTTTGGTTGTCTTTTTGGAGGAACGATCAGCGATTCGCTGGTGAAGAAAATTGGTTTGATTTGGGGAAGAAGAATTGTGCCTTTAACCGGGCTGTTGCTTTCGGGTTTGGTCATGATCGGAGCATCTGTTATAGCTAATAATAATACTGCCGTCTTATTGTTGGCACTTGGTTTAGCTTTCATGGACTTTACCGCCCCGGTGGCTTGGGCTATCGCTACGGGGCTGGGTAAAGAAAGTGCAGGCGCGGTAACCGGAGCCATGAATACGGCCGGCCTGTTGGGAGGCACCATTGCTTCCCTTGGGATCGGGTATTTGATAGCATGGACGGGAAGCTATCAAATGCCAGTGATGATAATTGGAGCTCAATTGCTATTTGGGGCAGTTATATGTTTCGGCATCAAAGCCGAATCATAGCAAACAAAATAAATTCTGGATAACTTGGGATTGCTTTTCGAAGCTTGTTTGAATTGGCTTGGTAGAATTCATTGATAGAAGTGCTTATAAGTGATCTACCAAAAACAAAAAACCTCAGATGATTTCTGAGGTTTTAATGTGGGAGCTGAGGGGTTCGAACCCCCGACCCTCTGCTTGTAAGGCAGATGCTCTGAACCAGCTGAGCTAAGCTCCCTTGTCAATTAAAAGGACTGCAAAGGTAAACCGTAATTCGTTTTATGCAAAAAAATAATATGCTCTATCTAAATTTTTTTGCTGGATTTAAAGCCGTGCCCGAACCGTTTGAATAAGCCTACTTTATCAACATTGATCATTCCGTAAATTGCGCCATGATCAACAATAAGCTTCGCCTTTATTGGACCCTTCAGGTAACGGGGTGGGCTTTTTATGGGATTGTACAAGCCGTAACGAGTGTGTTGGCATCCGGGAATAATCAGCTTAATTCAGCAAGGATCATTTTTTTCTTTTACGAAGCCTTCTTTTGTCTGCTGGTGTCTCATGGCTATAGATATTTTATCAACCGCTGGAGGTGGTTTAGTTTGGGGATGGCCCGACTTCTTCCGCGTGTTTTACTCACGGTTTTAGCGCTGGGTATTCTCATGTATTTTTTGCGGATACCGGTTTCTATTCCTTTGGGTTTATTTAATGAAAAGCTGGCTTTTAATGCTCTTCATATTCTAGGGCAGTCTGTTTTCTATGCCATCATTTTCTTTTTGTGGTCGTCCCTTTATTTCATTTACAATTATTTTGAGAGATACAATAAGTCGTTGAAGATGGAGGCAACCGTTAAGGAAATAGAACTTAATAACCTTAAAGCTCAACTCAATCCCCATTTCATTTTCAATGCGATGAATAGCATTCGGGCATTGGTGGACGAAAACCCGTCCAAGGCGAAGGAAGCAATCAACCAACTCTCCAACATCCTTCGAAATTCGTTGGCTTCTGATAAAAAGGGGTTGACCAAGTTTGATGATGAACTGAAAATAGTGAAGGATTATCTTGGTCTTGAGAGTATGCGATTTGAGGAAAGGCTGAAGATAGAATTTGACATCGCTCCCGGATCTAGTGAATTTTGGGTGCCTCCATTTATGATACAAACATTAGTGGAAAATTGTGTTAAGCATGGCATTTCAAATTTAACCAAAGGCGGCCTAGTGTCCCTAAAAACAAGGATTATCGATGACGTCCTTCAGATACAAATCCGCAATAGCGGTCATTACGTAAGCAACGGAAGGAGAGGTCTCGGCCTGACTAATAC
>CAZNCO010000265.1:0-6408 GCA_964571345.1 uncultured Ohtaekwangia sp. | reverse complement strand
CGTCCCGGGTACTTATATAAGAGATAAGGCCCTGAAATACAGGGCTTTTTTTGTATTTAGGTGGCAAAAAGGATGGCAAATCTTTATGTTGATCTTTAGTCACACGGGCAACTGCTGTAATGATCCACATAAAGTGCTTTGCATATTAACTCACAACAAAGTATATTTAATTTAAAGATGTTATCTCTACATCAGCTTTGAGAATGTTTGGATATACCGCGTGTATACTTCAAATTCGCGCCTTGATAAGGCGAAGTCGCTTTCTACTCTCTAATCTAAACTACTACCTCAATCCACATGTTTTACGCTAAAGACAATGCGTCAACAAAAATCGATATATATCTAGCCTTGCTAGAGAAGTCGATCAATGAAGGAAGCAATGGTAACTACTGGAGTTTTTTTACTAATGCCTTTACTCTAGCTCATGAATTGGCAGTTGGTTCTAAGACTTTTTTTGACGTTGAAACTGATGCCTACGATGTCGTAAATATTCTAGTCAAGAATAACTCAGATTACTTCAAGACCTTAGACCCTGGCAAAATCAACATGAATACTTTTTCGGATGTTAAGAATTTTATGGGTAGTTTAAGGCAATCCAATTCGGTGATCGGCTAAATGAATATCTCTACTCTCGAGTTGACTTTATGTCAACTTATCAAAGTTGCAGAGGCATCAAGGAAAAATCATCACGCATATTCAGATCAAAAGAAAGGATCATTTCACACAGAGATCGAGGAGCTGGTTCAACTAATTAGTAAAGCTGATTTTAGCAAATGGAAAGACTCCGACATGGTCGTGCATCGGAGGCTGTTTAACATTTTATTCGCTTGGCTTGAGTTTTTGGACAATAGCACTCTAAATAACATCCCATTTGAAATAGTTTATTGCTTGCAGTCAGTACTAAAGGACTGGCTAGACTCGACCAACTACGAAAAATATGTAATTGTTACATCATTGGATACTCATTCGAGTTTTTTCTACTACGATCTTGAGTTAGGAAGCCTTACAAAGTATGTGAAAGACACATATGGAAAAGACATATCAAACACACTGGTGCCGATTAATTTGCCCAAGTATTTGGTTCATGACTACTTGGCAAACGTAACTCTATACCACGAAGTCGGGCATTTCGTGGATAGCCATTATAAGATTTCTGAAAGGATTGTTGACAGCGACCCTCTTTATTCGGTAATAGCAAAGGATAAGGCTGCGAGACAGCGTCAAATAAACCATTTCTCTGAATTTTTTGCTGATCTATTTGCATCACAATATATCAGTGACAAAGGCTCAATTTACTTAAATCATATTGGGCATGCTCTTCCTGAATCATGGAGCCATCCTGCGACTGCGAGAAGGCTAGATGTCGTTGACGCTTTCCTGAATGGACGGTCAGATATAATCATTGACAAAATTATAAATGCGGCAAAAAAATTGACTGGAAGGGATTTAAAACCTAAGCGTTATGAGGTGATCACTAAAAATCATTTTGAAGAATACTTGCCTGCAGAAATTGAACGAGAGAGTCAGTTACACTATCTTTTTATCCAAGGTTGGCAATCATGGTTCGATACAGGCGGTATAATTAGATCTAGATTTGATGCGAGAGATAGTTATCGTATAATTAATAATTTGATTGAAAAATCCATAAGTAACTTCGCTGTCTTAGAAAAATGGAAACAAAATGTATCTAACAAAAAGTGAAATAGAAGAAAGGCGATTATCAACGGATGAATCTAAAAGACTTGTAATACGTCCATTATTATCTGAAGATCAAATTGGGGAAATGACTATTGATCTCCGCCTAGGGACTGATTTCCTTGTGTGCAATTTGGGCAGAGAAACAAGTGTGGATGTAACTGGTGATACTGAAGTACGTCATTTTCGTAGTTTATTTAATGAGACAAGACGTATTATTGGAGAGCCTTTTACATTTTATCCGCACCAAATGGTACTATGCTCCTCCCTCGAATACGTAAGGCTACCAAAAGACGTATTTATAACACTTTCCCCTAGGAGCTCATATAGCCGTTTAGGGTTTACACTTTCTACTATTGTGCAGCCTGGTTACTGTGGCTGCCTCTCAATTGAACTTACAAACTCGAGTAACGTACCAGTAAAAGTTTTGACAGGTTCGAAAATTCTTCAAGCAAGGCTGTTTAAGTTGAATAAAGATGTCGAATACCTAGTGACTGACAAGTCACGAAAATATTTTTGTCAAGTTAGACCGCAACTTTCTAAGGCTGAATCCGACAATGATATCAATATTCTTAAAAAAATAGCTGATTCGGTCTGACCCAAATTATCCTGCCATACTTAATGCAGAAATGACTCATACACCCTACATTCCGCATGATTGAGGGATAAATTGTCGGCCTATTGCCCTTCTTTTTTTGAAGCCGCCACAAAGGCTCAGCCTCGGGCAAAAGATTTAAATGAATATTTTCTTTGCATCCGCAAGGGCATTTCATCAGAGCAAGCCATTCATTGCCTTTTGATCCAACGTAGTAAACAATTCCTTCACAGATAAATTCCGGAACATCTTCTACTTCTTTTATTTTATAGTAAGCTTCGTCAGTTGATTGAAACGGTCTCATCATGTTGTTGAAAGCTCAATTCTGGTAGATTGACAAATGGTTTCCGGTCGCCTAGTCCAACATATTTTTCAAAAAACGAGTCCTTTTCAGATTCTGGTTCATATTGCAGATACCCATCAGAGATACAAATCCTTGCTATAGCAAAATCTGACATTGGTTCTGGTCGGATCTTATGAATTCTACACAAGAATTCGTTTACAGCAGTGCTGGCGACTTGCATATTTACGCTTATGACTGCCGGACTTTCAACGTTGATATTTTTAATGTATTTCTCTTCAAGTAGCTGATTATATCCCTGTTGGTTTGCTCTATAAAATGAAGCTGCTCTAAGATCTTCCTGAGAATAGACACCTCGTGACAGTAATGAAGAACCACCTGGCTTTACATAGTGGACAGTGCCGCAAATTTTTTCAATGCTTCCCCGTCCGTCCGCAATCAACTTAACACCTAAGTCAAAGTAGGGGATGCAATAGTAAGTTGATATTAGGTTTAACAAATGTCGTCCATCAATGCTGTCAACACAGCCAAAAATGACATCGGAGGTACTTAGCTCATTTAGAGCGATTTCAGAATCAAAAATATTCTGATTGAAAGCCTTAACTTCTATCTCACTATTCAGCCTATAAATGAATCTTCTGAAGATGTCCACCTTAAATTCTCTGTTCTCAGCATCTGCATAAACTGAATTAAGTATTCTGTTTAGGTTCTTTAATTCTAAACGATCTGGATCAACTAATACAAGTTTTCCTACCCCAAGTCGTGCAAGTTGTTCAATCACTGGACTACCTGTGCCGGAACATCCTACAACAGCCACCTTAAGATTTTTCAAAATATTTACTGTTCCAATACCTAAGGTTTGAATATTTCTAGTATCAGATTCTTTCGTTTTATTCATTGCCCTATTATCGAAGTGTTTAATCTGATCGCCTATTATCTGCACTGAGTCGACTTGAGCATATTTGCCTTTACTTTCTATCAATCTGCCGAAAATAAAACCATCAGGAAGCATGACAAAACTGCCACATTCCGCATTTCGACTTAGCCATGATTCTTTTAGTGCAAATAGCTGATCGTCTGAAAAATCATCAATTGCTGAAAAAGCGTCATAGCCAGTTGGGTGTGAATGAATTTTTACAATCGACAAGTTTTTCTTTTCACCTTCGATTAACAAATCCCTTAAGAATTCTGTTGACCACTTCACTCTGTCTGCCGCACGCATCGAACATTCTTCATAGGGTACAGGGATCAATTTATGGAGGATTAGCTTTTTGTGATTTGTTGAATCTGCGCGCCCACACAATGCCAGAGCAACAGCTTCCTTGGCGTCACCCGGAAACAAATGCTTGGCCAGCTTTTGATATTGTTCCTCTGTTAAACTAACTGTGATTTGCTGTGTCATTATTTTTTTAGTTCTCGTTCAAACCAGTAATTGACTAATTGAAGGTGTGTAGAAATGTCATCTATACCAGGTCGCCATGGATTGGAAGATGTTCTGTGTCGAGACCAGCGTTGATACTGAACTCCATTAATCGCTTGAAATGCTAATGCACCAATAACCTTCCCACTCACCATGGCAAGGTGGGGATAGAAAAAAGCCATATCAATTTGCGCAGCAGGATAGCCTGGAGGAATTAGTAATGCAACGTTAACTGCTTTAACATTGTACCCCTCTGGCACTGGATACTGTGATACTATTAGCCAGCTGGAGTGACCTTCTTTTACCAGCTGCCAAGGCAGCCCAAGTGAGTTAAGAAAAGTATTATCATTTTCGGGCAGAAAAAAATCTCTACGCATATTAGCCTTCGGTTTGATCAAGAGGTATAGTCATGAATTTTTCAATTCCAGGAGTTGAGAAATTAACGACTTCGTCATAGCCAATTTTCCTTACGGCCCCTCCATGTAATTTCTGATTCAATTGAAATCTTTCCACAGGGGTCTTACCAGCTATCTGAAGGATTCCCTTTCCAGTTAAGGTCTCGGGAACAACGTACTCCATGTTGTCAACCTTAATTTTATATTTTTTTCCCTTGGGCGGAGTCTTCCCTTCCCTAGCGTAAGCTTCAACGTCAATCACTTCGGATGTTAGATTTTGATTTTCCATAATTATTTGTTTTTTACCTCCATTAGCTAGGGTGGGACTGAAAGATTTCTGTACTGTTAAAACCTTGTCCCGCCCCTTCTAATGCACTAAAGGAGCTAATGATGTCAGAGTTTTTGATATATTATTATAGATTAGAGGAACGAGACAGGTCAGGTTCCAAAGGATTACTATAAAAAACGTTTTAACAGCCTTTGAAAAAGATGGTCAGACTAAAGAATCAAGATGAGGTCTCTCTGCAAGGAGTGGATGACGCAGAACTCATTAGAAAAATTCAGACTCACTCAATCCAAAATAGTAAATCTGAAGTCAGTGAAATATATCGAAGATATAAGGATGATGTATTTCGAATGACTAGGAGTCTCTTTGAATATAATGATCAAGGTAAAAAAGATGCTGAAGATCTTTTTCAAGAGGCATGGCGTCAAGCATTTGAAAAAATTGATCGATATAACCTATTGCTTGGAAAGAGTTTTGGAACGTGGGTAAAAGGAATCGCAGATAATCTTTTTCTTGAGAATTACAGGCGTGAAAAAAAAAGAAGAGTAGCTCAAAATGAATCGTTTTATCTTTTAGATAAGGACGATGATGGCGAACCGCTTGACGATAGTCCCAACGCAGAACAACTTGCGATATCGGGGTCTCAGCTTGAACAAAGAGTCTTTCGAAAGGATGACGTAAAATCAGCATTGAGTATTCTCTCACCAACCGAAAAAGAAATTCTGATCGAGTGGTTAAGAACATACGACAAAAATGATCCAGGAAAGGACGAACATGTACGTAATCTATTAAGATTAGCTGAAAAATTTTCAGTACAAAGTGAAAGCATTAGAAAGATTAAGCAGCGTGCCGTTGAAAAGATTCAAAACTACTTTAACAGAGCAAACTTTAACCATAAATTATAATGAAAAAACGCAGAAAGAACCTTCAAGCATTTGAAGACCTGCTTCAAGAGTCCTTAAGGTTTCATGGCTTACTTACTCCTTCAAGTGACCAGGACACAAACCAACCAGACGTTAGACTTCCAGAACACCTTAACAAGTCTGATTTTCTCTTTGAGAAAAGAGAGAGTGGAGAAAATTTTGAACTTCCTGATATTAAGATGGCTGCTTTTAAAGCAAATGAAAAAGGGGGGGAATCATGACACATCTAGACCTTTTCGAAAAGAAATTGCACAACCGTCACGTTAGAATCCTAGTGGGTAATAAAATGCTTCACGGGGTTCTTTTGGATAATTTTAGCCACAATGACCCTACCAAGAAACGATCCCTTTATAGATTTATTCCGTCTCAAAATCTGATAGCGTGGAGAGAAAGTGAGAAGAAAAATGATCACTCTAAAATGAATTTACTTTCGTTAATTATTGACATTGAAGAAATCGGTTGGGGAGAGCCTATTTGATTAACACACTTAATTGGAAGCAAAACAATATGGAGATTTCAAATATTATATTCGAGAAACCTAAAAGGCTATTTTCAATAGAGCTGTGGCTCGCTTTCATGACTTGCGCGTTGTGGATAGACGCATTTTCACGAATTGATCCCTCATTCTCTCTTTTAAACATGAGTTTCGAAAGTGGGGTAAAGTTTGTGATAAGCTCAGGCATAATTTTAGCACTCCTGCAAAGATTTTGCCTCCTAATTCATTTTCCTATGGTGTTTATCGTGTTCATGCCAAAACTAAGTCTTGATAAGATATTCTTTAATGAGCCTAGAT
>CAZNCO010000264.1:0-6436 GCA_964571345.1 uncultured Ohtaekwangia sp. | reverse complement strand
GATTATAATTGGGATTCTTTAATTTTGGATGCTACTAAATAGGGTAAGCTTTCACGATGATGTGAATTTCTTTCAAAGTAAAAGATTGTTTCAATCAAAATTTCACGATCATCTGCTTTATGAATGGAATGTCTTCCATTTTCATCTTTCAACCATAAGAGACAAAAAGACCAACTTTTTCAAACAAACTGATCAATTATTGTTCGTTTATATTGACAACGAGATCGCTATTTTATTAGATATTGAAAATCATAGACCAGGAATTTTTGCGGACGAAAAATGGCTTAATCTTATTGACATTTATTTTCCACATATTCTGAAGCCATACATAAATGAGAACATTGATAACGTATATCCAGACCTAAAACCAGTGGAAAGGCAAAAATTCTGGGATTACGGATATTCATTAGGCTTTACAAAAATTAATGGAAAAGTAATATCCTCGCCAGGAATAGGCAGAACAACGAGTGGACACAGTACGATGGTAGTAAAGACTCGAAACGAAATATTAAGATGGTTATTTACTCTAAATGAACACTTTGAAAAATACTATAAAGAGATTTGTGATTTAGTTGAGGTAAAACCTAATGAATCAAAATTCAAACTTGCATTTGGTTTTGAAACCTTAGAGTTAGTCGAACTAACAACAAAAAAGACCATTTTAATTTTCCCTGACATTTTTAATGTGACAATTGAAGGCAAAGACTGTTAATCAAATAATTACTATTTAAACCCAACTAAATGAAAAAAAGCTTTAATCTTCCCTCACTCCTACTCTGCATTTTCATTTCTTTCCAAGTCAGCGCACAAGCTGATTACTTCGCAGAGATCAAACAATATGCAACAGAACTGCACACTTCGTTCAGTAAGTTTCAAAAGCAAGCGGGCTTGCTCAGCTTCAATGATACTTCGCGATTGAAATGGAATAACCTTCCGGTGGGCTTGCGTGCACGCGCGGGTGTGAGCATCGGCAACATGAACAACGACCAGCGTAGGCTAGTGCACCGGCTACTTTCAGCATCGCTTAGTTCGCAAGGTTATCTGAAAGCCACCGGCATCATGCATCTCGATGAACTGATCAACGGATTTTACGATTCACTTTATGCGAGGAAAGCATTTGATGAAAAGACTTTTGGCTTTATCAAGAAATTGAATTGGTCGCCAAAGAATTTTTATTTCGCGTTCTTCGGTTCACCTGCGGATACAAAGTGGGGTTACAAGCTGGAAGGCCATCATCTCTCCATCAACTTTACTTTTGTGGGTGATAAGATTTCCGTCACGCCATTTTTTGTAGGCACTGATCCTGCAGAATTTACCTTGTCGGAATATGCGGGCTGGCGTGTGCTCAACCAGGAGGAAGATCTCGGCATTAAGTTGATCAACTCGCTCAACGAATCACAAAAGAAGAAAGCTATTCAAAGCATTGAAGTTCCCGGAGACATTATCACGGCAGCCGAGAGTGGCAAACGCCTGATTGACAACTGGGGAATCAAATCATCTGAACTCGACAAAAAGCAACAGGCAATCTTGCAAGCCACGATCCGCGAATTTGTCTTCAACATGGAATATGAAAAAGCAACCGCTGAATACGACAAGATTCAAAAAGCCGGCCTCGATAATATTTATTTCGGATGGATCGGTGCGCTGCAAGAAAAAGAAGGACACTATTATGTAATCAATGGCCCCACATTTTTAATCGAGTTCGACAACTATGGCGGCCCCCGCAGAGAAGCCAATCACATTCATGCCATCTGGAGAGAGAAAGGAAATGAATACGGAGAAGATGTGCTGAAGAAACATTATTTAGCGGAGAAACATTGAGCCACCAAAATGAAATATTAGTGTTATATTTCTATTGTGAAAAAAATCGGGTATGCGATAATCATTTTTCTGGTTGTTTTTAACCTCGTTCTCATTTTCATTCTTTACGATAAGAAAATGAAGATTGAAAAGACATTTCAGGAATCGTATAACTGGCCAGATGTAGAAGAGCAAGCATATCAAAGCAAAACCATATCTAAATTATTTCTCTACGATGCCAACAGCCGCGAACAGGGAAATCTATACAAAGAATTTGCAGACGCCTCCAACCGCTTTTCGAATGCTATCGGGCAGCAGCAATTGAAAAGTGAAAAGCCTGATCCCATCTCTTATTTCCAAAAAAGCAGCGGTCTGACAAACCAGCAACAAGATTCCCTCTGGTTTTTGTATCAACGTTATATAAAGTCAGTAGATAAGCTTGTAGCACTCGTGCTTCCAGCACGCAGGTATTACCGGCAGTGTTATGAAAAAGTGATTGCTATTCAGCAAGAGGCAAATCGCGCACCCAAAGAGCAAAAAAAAACTCTGCAGGCCGCATTGGATTCCGCAACCATCCTTCCGGGGAATCGCATATACAGAATTGAAATAGACGACCAAAGACGACTTAATGACTTCATTAGTTATATAAAGTTTCGCTCCAATCCAGCAGAAGAATTGATTTTGAACAATCTTTTGGGAAAGCTGAATGAAGTGTTTGTGAGCAAGGGAAAGCTAATGCTCTACAAAAAAATCTTTTCCATCGAATCTATCTCCTCTGCCGAAAGAAACCAACTCTTCGTATACCTTACGGTGTTGAAGAATAAAACTGATCATCAACTCACAATTCTTGTGCGATGACTCGCATCCAACTCATAGCGATTGTGGTTCTGTGGTCAATTGCATGCCTGCAGTTTGTCACAATCAGTTCATTACCTGATATCGATTCAGTGCTCGATGTCCAAATCAGCCTTCAATCTTTAGTAAATCAATTAAATTTTGATCACCTAAAAAATTCAGCACAGGCGGGCATCCGATCGGGAGAACAGATACATGATCAACATGCTGTGCAAGCGGTGAACGAACTCAGGCAAGCTTCTGCGTATGCCGATAGCATAACAAAAACTTTTGACCTTCTGGCAGCAGGTGAAGTAACAACAGGCAAGGCAGCGCAAAGAACAAATGAATTGAGAAATTTGAATAAAGTTGCTATCGCAGACACCACCCCTTTAAACTATGCTATCCGCCAAATAAACACAGCGCTCCAAGAGTCAAACTCAATATCAGACAGAAAGGTGAGAGTATTGGCAATCGAAAATATCCGCAGCAATAACTTTGATCTGATCAGAGCCTGGGTGGACTCACTAACCCGACTAACGGCCAGCGTGCAAATACAATTTAACACGGAACTTTCTCACAGGGAAAACACATGGAAAAAAGGGCTGATTGCATTCAATCCCCGAAAGAACATGGAAGTAGGTGAAAAAGAACGTGTACAAATCCGCATTAGTAAAGACTTACGAAATGACATTCTTGAGCGCATGCCTTCTTCTGAAAGAGCTGAGATAGACTCTTTAAAAGTAGGTGATGTAATGATCGTTCGATTGACCGGAGATGAATTTGACATTACTCCTTTTGATGAAGAAGAACAAGGAGTGACCGATGAGGGTTACACCCAATGGGAATATGAGGTGACACCAAAAGCCTCAGGGCAACACAACTTGTTTGTAAAGGTTGGAATTGTATATACTATTCCGGGGATCGGTCCTTCCAAAAAGTTTTTTCCCGTGTATGAAAAAGAAATTCAAATTCACACAGATACCTGGAAACGCATCAGCTCCTTCACAACTGAGCGATGGGAGTTTCTAGTAAGCACTTTTTTGATACCCGCTTTTACCTGGGCTTGGTCGAGGTTCCGGAAAAGAAAGTAGTCAGCACGATTCAAAAGTTATTTACTTCCCCCGCAAAGGATGATGCTGTAGTTTGATAAATTGATAGCCCTCTTGTCGTAAGGCGGGGATGGTGATCTGCAAGGCTTCAAACGTATTCCATTCAGGATGATTAAAATGACCGATCACAATTGCTCCGGGCGTGAGATGTGTAAGAATATTTTGCTTTACAATTTCCCTTTTTGTACCGCCCACATCACCAGAAAGAATTTGAAATCCAACTATGTTCATGTTTAGGGCCTGGGCCACCTTCGCACAAGCCTCATCTGTTTCAGCAGTAGCAGAACGGTAGAACAATGGTCTGCGTCCGGTGTAAAATAAAATCTTGCGTGCATTCAATTCCATCTCATCAATGGCTGCACCTATACTGTCGGTTGCTTCAATACCATAAGGCCGCTCTTCGCTTACAGAACAAGGGCGATGCCGCAGTCCATGGTTTTCTACTTCAAAAAGAGTGTCTTGCGAAAGCTGATGGAAGAGATCAGGATGAGCATCAATCCACAAGCCAGTAATAAAAAGAGTAGCCGGTATCCTTTCCTTTCTCAGATATTCTATCAGGTCTTTGTCATAGCCACTGCCGCCTTTGCCGCCACAGGCATCAAAAGTAAAAGCCAATATCTTTTTGGTGGTCACTACGTCTTCGTCAACTCCTTTTACAAATTCACCAAACTTGCCTGGTTTAAAATTTTTATACTCCAGGGTCAAGGAGTCTTTTAGTTTGCGGTAGCTGCTTGAATGTTTTACTGCATCAACATCAAAAGCCTTTTGCCCCAATCCAACAACCGGACTTATTATCAATATAAAAAATAATCTTTTCATACGATGCTATTTATGCTGCAGAAAGATACATAACATCTTGATAGATTTAAAAACTCAAACGTGCGAACCAATCTTTTGATGTATTAAGGCAGATAAGAATTTCGCTACATAAATGTTTTCCTATCTTTAAGGCATGAGCCGCAAATTCATTTTCATCTCCTTCCCTTTTTTGTTATTGATTGGTATCTATTTTATAGGGCCTACCCCGGCAAAGCCTGTGTTCTCATCGGTGATGCCCAGTGTGCCACAATCACCGGATGAATTAGAAAACTATGTTGCACAGAACGAGAGCAAACACAAACTCAAACCCGACAACGAAGCACGCATCATCTGGGCCGATAGCACAAAAGCAAAAACAAAATACAGTGTTATTTACCTGCACGGTTTTTCTGCGAGTCAGGAAGAAGGCGATCCAGTGCACGAAAACTTTGCCAAGAAATTTGGCTGTAATTTATATCTCGCACGACTAGCCGATCATGGCGTTGATACCGTAGATCAACTGATCAACTTCACGCCCGACCGCTGGTGGGAAAGCAGCAAACAAGCGCTTGCGATTGGAAAGGCACTTGGGGAAAAAGTAATTATTATCAGCACTTCCACTGGAGGCACTACCGCGTTGATGTTGGCTGCCCAATACCCGGAAGATGTTTATGCGTTGATTAATATGTCGCCCAATATAGCAATCAACGATCCGAACGCATGGATCGCCAATAATCCATGGGGTTTGCAGATGGCACGTTTGATCATTGGTGGCAAAAGTCGCATTGCTGGCAAAGATGCCGTGGTGGGAAAATATTGGAATAACGAATACCGGCTGGAAGCTATTTCGCAACTGGAAGAACTGCTCGAAGATGCGATGACAAAGGAAACATTTCAAAAAGTACATTGTCCAAGTTTGACACTTTACTTCTACAAAAATGAAAAAGAACAAGACCCAACCGTGAAGGTGAGTGCTATTTTAGAAATGAACAAACAATTGGCAACACCCGATTCGCTGAAAGAAGCAGTTGCTATTCCTGGAGCAGGAGGCCATGTATTGGCATCACACCTCGTTTCAAAAGATATTCCTGCGGTGGAGGAAGCGGTGGAGAAGTTTGCGATAGAGAAACTGCAGATGAAAAAGAAGTTAACGCAATTTATTATCTATGAAAATGAATTTGCGTCTCATCCATTTGGTGAAGTTTTAACTTTAGAAAATGTACACAGGTTTTATTCCTCGAAGCCAGTTGTTTCGCAAAAGGCCGACACCAATTATTATACGCATCAGCTCGACACAATCGTGACATGTATTTTCGGAAAAGATGAATTCTCTTTTGTTAAGAAAAACAAATCATCTGAGCTATATACAGGTGTCATTAGGAATTCTGAAACGAAACTCATAAGGAGTGTTAGAGTTGGAATGAAAATCTCAGAATTTGTAAAAACGTTTAACGTCCCTGACTCAGTTAGCCAATTAAGTAGATATCAAATAGACAACATCTCAGACATCTGTTCTAACACAGCGATTTTCAAAAATGGAAGTCTCTTAGAGATTCACATTAGTGGATGCTGGGATTATTAAATTACTTATTCACTCCCACCAACAGCTTTCGCTTCGTATTCCACCGTTCGCGCAATTGAATAGAATCGAACCCAACATAGTTGCCTTTTGATCTGCAGAAGACGCAGCTTTTGAACGCCCGGTTCGGATTTGTTTCAAGGCATTCAAATCCTGTGTAAAAGACTGAGTGCAAACCAAAAAGAACAAGGCAAATGCAGCTAGCTTTTTCATACAACAAAAAATTGGTTGCCTTAAGTTAATCATTGATCAACTTCAGGCGAATAAAAGCTTGCCAAACGGCAAATGGTGTTTAAACAAAATTCTCGTTCAC
>CAZNCO010000263.1:0-6447 GCA_964571345.1 uncultured Ohtaekwangia sp. | reverse complement strand
CTCCACTACATTTCTCAAATCCATAATGCGTATGGAGGAAGGCTTAATTATGAAAGTACCAGACTCGATTGAATATAGTAATGCAGTCGCGTTGGGTTCCACTGGCTCTTTTTTCAGATAAGATATTCCATTGTAGTTGTAAGTCTCGTTACTGCCTCCTACGAAATAAATTTTATTGCCCTCACTATATGCTGCACTACGGTAGCGTAATTCACCAGGATATTCACCTGCCTTATACCACGTTATTTGTAACGGGTTGCTTCGGTTAATAGCGCCTTTATAAAAACTTCTGGAGGCCGGGTAGAATTTTTCAAACCTTGCACCACCTAACACATAAATTGTATCGCCCACGATGGTGCCACATCCTCCAAAGACAGCAGCCGTTTTTTTATCGGGCAGCGATGATGCCAGCGCCCACCGGTTGGTAGCGGGATTGTACACCTGCACTGTGCGCACATTAACGCTATCGCTCCAGCCGCTGATCAAATAGAGTAAACTGTCTCTCCATACAGATTGAACATGATCATCAATGGCTACCGGCAGGGAACTTCCTTCCTTAAATGTTTCAGCCTCAGGATCAAAAATGAAAAGCCGTTTGGACGATTTCTCCTTGCCACTTTTAAATACAGTGTAACCACCAGCCAGGTACGCTTTATTTTTGATTGCCGAAACGCTTGAGGCCAAGCGGCCAAGTGAATCCGGTACATTGCCGATTAGAATCGATCTTCTGTTTCCCACATCCACTTTAAAAACTTTCGAATGAACACCAGACCATTTTTTTGTGACATCCAATCCGAAAAAAGTATAGATAACCGATTGTCCATTTCTCTGCAAAGAAATAGTTGCTGTATTTGTAACGGCTTCCGGGAGTTTAATACTTTGTGAGAAAGAAAATGTAGTTTTAAAAAAGAATCCGATTAGCAGTATTGTATAAAATCTCATTGTCGTTTTTTTTGCCTTAGAAATGATTTGATTGGTAAGTACGCTAATTTATATTTGATTTATCTACAATTGATTTAACACATATATCGGGATACAAATTAATTTAAGCGAAACCTATGCGACTATTTTTCTTAGCTTCATTTATCTTCTTATCGCATTTTTTGTGCGCTCAATCCATTGACTCCCTTTTCTTGCAAGCTGCCATTCAAAAGTTGAATCATGCCAAAGAGTACACTTTAAAAGTAGCAGCATTAATGCCGGACGACAGGTATTCGTTTAGACCTTCGCATGATGAAATGAATTTCGCTGAACAGCTTCTTCACTTGTCTCAAAACCTGGGTTGGCTCGCGTCTTCTTACGTGAAGCATGAGCAAAATCCAATTACTAAATCTGATTTAAAAGTTCATCGGAAAGATTCTGTAATCATGATCGTAAACAAGGCTTATGCTTATGCAATAGACGCAATGATTTCCTTTCCTTCATCGCAATTGAAAGACCACGTTGCCCTTTTTGCTGGGCCGATGACCAAGCTTCAAATCATCAATTTGATTAACGATCATCAAACGCACCATCGGGCACAACTACTAGTGTACTTACGCATGAATAGAATCAAACCTCCCGATTACGTAGGGTGGTGATCCTTTTTATGATTTTCTTTCAAAGAACTTTACAACACTTCGTGCGATCTTATAACCTTTCCATTCCCTGGCTTTAAAGGGTGTGTCGAGCTCGGTATGGAAAATGTGATTGGTGTAGTTGCTAATTGTTTTCACTGCAATTGCCAGAATAATACTTAATATGTGTTTTTCTGTATAACCGGCTTTAAAAAAAAGCGCGACATCATCTGGTGAAGGATTGCCCCGCTTATTGACCATGATTGAAGCGAAGGTTGATAAGGCCCTGAGTTTTTCATCGGGTATTTCAGTGTTATCACGGATGGCATCTGTTACGATCACCGGAACTTTGGAAACCATATCAGCCAAAAAACTGTGCGCCCCAACACAATAGGTACAACTGTTTTCTGCGCTAATGGTAAGAAAAATTACCTCTTGTTCAGCAGGCGTAAAACCGCTGTCCTTTCGCATATGTGCATAGCCGTATCGGTAAGTGTCGAGCAAGCCGGGCGAATTAGCCATGGCACTATACATATTGGGTATTAGTTTTAACTCACGCCTCGCATTCTCAAGCAATACTTTTTGCTCCTCATTGGCGGTTGCCAATTCAACTGGCGAGAGTTGCATTTTGTAAGTAGTATCCATAAGAAACAATTTCTATTTAGTTTATTAAAGAAATGTAGTACCCTTGCTTACTGGATGCGAAGGAGGTCGTTTGATTTTACATTGGTCAACGTGTCTGCCTTGCCCGACAAAAAGCGAATGATGACGTTTTTTATTTCAAGGCTACTATCCTTACCAAGACCAAACGTGAGCGTTCCGCTCTGATCGCTGCAAAAACCTTCACCGCTATATAGAAAATCAGTGAGTGTCTTTTCAGGAAGTTGAACCTGCACCTTTGCACCCAGGGTTTTGGCGTTCTTTAAAAACTTTACTTTCAAGAAATGGCTGGAGCCACCATTGCTTAAGAATATTTTTAACGGTCCATCGAGGTTGCTATAAATCAGGTCAGGATATCCATCGTTGTTAAAATCAGTGCTCAACGGAGTGATGGCATAGTTTTTATTAACGGCTTTGGCCTGTTCTTCCACAGCCGAAAACTTATTACTGTCTTGTTGAATCAACAAACGGCACGGAAGCTTGAATGCCTTTTGTGGTGGGAAGTCAATATAGTTTTCTGCAACCGCTAAATCCTGTAACCCATCCAGGTTGAAGTCTTCAAAGATGGCCCCCCACGAAAATTCAAAATCAGAAACCTTGCTCTGCCTGGCTACATCGGTGAATCGAAAGTTTCCTTCGTTGCGAAAAAGAATCCAATCCTTAATAAATGTCTGGTCATCGCGCAAATCACCACGAGCCATAAATTCAGGAACGGATGAACCGGTATTGGAAAAGAAAAAATCAACCAACCCATCATTGTTGAAATCACTGGCTGCAATTCCCATGGGGTAGGCGAACTTTCCAGTGAGTGGATTTTCCATTTTCTCAAATTTGTTGCCATCAAGGTTTTTATAAATTCTGGGCTCACCGGTATCATGGGCAACAACTAGATCAAGCAGACCATCATTGTCAGCATCAATCAAGATGCCTTGAAATGTGTTATGTACATAACTTAACCCTGCGGAAGCTGTCGCATCAGAAAAGGTGTTGTCACCATTGTTCAACATCAGCAAACTTGACGCTCCGTAAGTAGGATCGTTGAAGATTGTCTGTCCTTCCATCTTCTCCAACTTAATATATCCGGCAACAAACATGTCCAGCCAACCATCTTTATTTATATCTCCGAGCGAAACAGAAACGGGTGTTGTTTTTTCATTCAATGGAATGTTCAGTTTTTTTGGCACAAACTTTCCATGTTGATTGAAATATAGATATACCCCGGAGTTACGACATACAATCAAGTCTGCCCAGCCGTCATTATCCACGTCAGCACTGGCTGCACCTAATGAAGGATCATCGGTTTTCCGATCTTCGAATGCTCCCATGGCAGCGTTGATAAATTCACCACCTGAATATTTAAACAGGGCATCAGCCTGGTCATTTCCACCACCAATGTACAGTTCGTCCACTCCATCATTGTCAACATCGATTAGCGTTGCTCCCATCATCGGAAGCGATTTTGATTCATCAAACCGATGCCGGAATCGTACTTTAGCTTCGGAGAAAATGGGAATTTTTTCAGCAGCTACGGAATAATCACAAGCCAGCACATATGGATCCTCTGTATCGCGGTAAGAGAAATAGAGCAGGGTCACCACTATTAATAGAATGACACTCAAAAGGGCAATCAGGATTTTAAAACTTATTTTCATATCGAGTTGAATTAATCGAGGTATGCAAGGAGAATGTGAATACTATTAGATGTGTGACATTCATGGCTGTAGGTACCAAAAATGATCCGATCGATGGCACAAGGAAATAGACTCCAAACACTACTCCCAGAATTAAAATAGGGTTAACCACTGCCATCCATTTCGGGTAAATAGTTTTTGTTGAAATAATAATGTACACCCAAAGTGCAGAGATAAAGAAAATAAGCACTCTAAGTACTTGTACTAAAATTTCATAATGCGATTTATAAAAGTCGATCAAATGCTGGTCGCCCAGCTTAACAATCTCGATCAGCATAAGCCTTGATCCAGCCCATATTGCCGCTGTCATAAATGCAACTATGCCGAGAACCAATACGAGTTTAGAAAGTACTTTGTGCCCTGTTTGAAGACACAGGTAGATATGATAGTAACCAAAAATGTAGAGCGGCATACCCATAATCATAAGGACATGGCCAACGACTGCCACGCTTGGTGATATGTCCTTAAGCCAGGTGAAATTGTCTGCGCCCCTATACCCATTGGCAGAATAGTGAACAAGAAATTCTCCAGCGCCAACTATAATGGAAGCAATTAGACCGAATAATCCAAAAACAAATACTGGTTTTGCTTCGATAAGGGTCAGGCTCTTCTCATTTATTTTTCCCATATCATTATTCGATTAACCATACGTTCCACTCAATAATAATGCTGACTATTAAAGAGAGCAGAACAACAATAGCTACTGCTTTGTGTATCCATTCCGAGGTTGTTTCTTTTATTGTGATGAAAGATATTATAGCTATTAAGAGGAGCTGCAAAATCTGATCTGAAATTGCCATCTTAAGCACAGTGAGATTAAAAATCACCGAAAGTATGGCGGAAAGAATCAAGAGGAAAAATAGCTTTTTGTAATTCTTGAAATAGAATTGTTTTAAATCAATGATTTTGCCTTTTAACTTATCAGGGAACAACAGCCTTGCCATAACAAATAGGTTGATGGGGTAAATCATGATGAAAAGGAAGAACGGCAGTTTCCATGACTGATGACCTTTCAATTCATAGGTAATCCACCACTCTTGTATGTGCAAAAGAAGCACAAACAATACCCAAAGAACATGAGGCCAATAAAGAGTAACTTTATGAGCCTTTTTAATTATGCCAGCTACCCCGGTTAAAATTTGAGTAATACCCAAACTTAGAACAATAGATATTAGGACGGTGACATATTCAAACGCGCTCATAGTCAATTGTCAATTTTTAAGTTTCATGCTTTGCCCGTCAAAAACTTTATTGAGCGCATGGGTTTAAGAATTTATAGCCTACACCAATACTTGCAGTCCAATTATTTTCGAGATAATAAACGGGTACTCCAATCAGGATTCTTTCTTTCAATTTCAATTGCGGCCCAACTCCAAGCACTGGGGTAATCTTTGTAGTCTCAAAGTTGTAACGAAGCGAAGGTAAAAAATTAACGGATAAAGAAATTTTACTTGAGCTCCAGGAAATTCCACCGCCACCCATATTGTAAAAAAGGTTCTGTGCATTTCCACTAATCATCATTTGGCCACCGAGCGTGATACTACTATCACTATTTCTTTTTTTTGTTTCTTTCTGGCAGTATGAAATTGTAGTGGTTAAAACTAACATCACTATTAAAGAATTAAATTTCATTCTATTGGTTATTTCGATTGACTGAAAACTTTGCGTAGGTATTTACCATGTATGGCACGATATAACTTAAAACTGCAGACAGCCATCGTTGAGCAGTCATGGTTTGATTCCAGATTGCCCATCCGTGGTTGATAAGCAAGAGCATCGTTCCCACAAGTATTGCTACTTTAATGGAAGACGGAACAAAAGCCGGATTGATTAGGGCAAATAGGTACAATTTAATTTGTTGAAGTGTATTTACTGCTCTCATACTGTACCAAGTCAATTGGATAAAACTTTTCGTTCAGAATTTGCTTTTGATTCCAACATTGATCGATAGCAGGTTGAACTTGTAAATTGAAGCCTCTGTCGTGCCGGGAATGAATGTGTAAAAAGATTCAGCATACAACATAAACGGTGTTTTTTTAGAGGAGGTATTTTTCTTAGGCGGGTTCAGGATAAAGTCGGCACCAGCTCCTGCGACTGTACTGAAGTAACTTCCAACATTCAATCCATTCTCTATTGTGTTATTCACATCATCTATCACAACGGATGGGACTGAAACGAAAGAAGCGCCCATGCCAGCAAAGCTATAAGGACTAAGACGGCCTTTTGTATAATGATAGCCGGCAGCTAAAAAGACAGAAACCAAATTGTTGGAACTGCTGATATCATATTGCTTTCCATTCGTATTTATTTTTAGTGTTCCCTTATTGAACGGGAATGTTGAGAAGTCAAACATACCTCTTACGATAAGCCCACTCTTATACTGAAATTCTATCGCTGTGTTAAAATCAAAACCAACTTCCCGTTGTTTCCCGAACTGCCCAACCGGAATAGCGGGCCCCATACCACCTAATGCATACACTACCTTTTTGCGATTGTCATCATTTCTTGCGATTGAATCTTGACTGAATGAAGAATACACA
>CAZNCO010000262.1:0-6461 GCA_964571345.1 uncultured Ohtaekwangia sp. | reverse complement strand
TGAAGGAGGCATGTTTGACTGGAGTGGAGTGTATTTCAAGGAAGTGGTAAATGAAAAATTGTTTACGCTGGGCTATCTCTCATTCATGGTTTTCATGGCGTTATCACGATTTGCTTCCGATAAACTTGTCGAAAGGATGGGGATGCCAAAGACTTTTATTTTCAGTTCTTTGCTTATATTTTCAGGTATAACGCTAGCGATAGTATTCCCAACATTCTGGCTATCGCTACTCGGCTTTTGTCTAACAGGATTGGGGACTGCGGCAGTTGTGCCGTTGGTATTTTCACTTGCAGGTCACTCAAAAAAATACTCTCCTGGCGTGGCCATTTCCATTATTACTACCTACAGCATTGCAGGAATGCTGATTGGTCCTGCATTGATTGGTTATGTATCACAGGTCTTTCACCTACGAATAGCCTTCACGATTTTCGCTGTATCAGGGCTAGCACTAATCCCCGTCTCGCAGTTATTCTTCAGGCTTGAACAAAGAGGCCAATAGAGGAAATGATATTGCTAATTCAATACTGCTTCTTTACTGTAGCTGGGTTTGCATTCCAAAGGAGATAAGCCTGTATTTTTTTAGAAACTTCACTGAAAGCTCTGTCGTGAGAATAGCTTAGTTTACGTTTCTCAATAAACATATGCAAAGTAAAACCGGCTCTTAAAACACCGAACACCAGCAAAAATATTCGGAATACTTTGGCAGAAGCTGCTCAAAGTACGAGGTATAAAACATTTTAAAATCGTGCCAATAAATTCAGCTGTATTGCTTTCTTTACAAGCCCAGCGGTGTTTTTTGCTTCTAATTTGATACAAAGATTCTTGCGATGACCTTCCACCGTACGTTCACTTATAAAAAGTTTTTCACCAATCTCTTTAGTCGTGAATTCCTGACAAATCAATTCCAATATTTCCCTCTCTCGAGGGCTTAGGTCGATCATCGGAGCATATTTATTCCCTTTCACTTTGATTCCGGAAAGAAGAGATCGAGATAAGTTATCGTTTATATACAACCCTTTTTCACAAACGGTGCGTATTGCTAGTTCCAGTTCATCTCGCTTCACATCTTTTGGCAGATAGCCATGAGCACCACGCTCCATCATATAGCTCATCATCCTCGGCTCAGTATGCATGGATAACATAATCACTTTCGGCTTTTCACGCAGATTGGAGAAACCATTGAGTGTTTCAATTCCATTCATATCTTTCATCTCAATATCAAGGAGCACAACATCTACATGAGTGGAAGCTAATTTATCAAGTAAGTCCTTTCCACTCTCAGCCTCCAAACATAATTCAATCCCATTCATCCGCGACAAAATCATCCGAATACCTTCGCGAAAGAGACTATGATCATCTGCTATCGCCACCTTGATGCTATTCATCTTGATTAAGCTTTTGTAAATCCATTATCATTAAAAAATGAACGCCCTTTTGAGTTTCTAGCATTTGCATTTTTGAGTCTAACAAATTCAAACGACTTTCAATGCTTTTCATCCCCAAGCCACCTTTGTAACTTCCCTGCGCCAAACCCTTTCCATCATCTTTGTAGGTAAGATAAAATTGTTTTCCTTGTTCCTTCATTGATATAAATATTTGACTTGCTTGGGCATGCTTCAACGTATTGCCGATCAGCTCCTGCAAGATACGATAAAGAACAAGCTCTGATTCTTTGGTCATCCGGAAAGACACTTGATGTTCAAAGGTAAAGTCCATACCAGCTTCCAAAAGCTTTTCGCGAAGACTTTCAACGGCTTCAACTAATCCAAGATTTTCAAGCACTACGGGGCGCAAGTCGTGCGAAATGCGTCTGATGTTAATCATCATTTCATCAAAAAGTGAATTCATTTTATCGCTCACCTGCTTTTCAGCTTCGGTTTGCTCAAGCGACAGTTGATTAAAATACAACCGTGAGGTCGTCAACAACACTCCTATTTCATCGTGAAGATCATGAGCAATGCGCTTTCGCTCAGCTTCCTGCACTTCAATACTGGACCGCAGCAAGTGATAGTGATGTTTGTTCTTCAATTCTTCTTGTTCCAGCATCTGACGATACAGGTTCTTTCGAAAGTTCTGATTCAGTAAAACTACCCCAATGGCTATAATAAAAACAATGATAGCTACGGGTAGTAAAGTGGTAAGAAAATTTAATTCCTGGGTTGACTCCATAACCCAACAAAGAAACAACAATACATGATCATTGAGAAGAAAGAATGCAATACCCAAGTTTGAAGATTGAAAGATCTTGGAAGTGATCTCACAAAATGGTCACCAAAATAAAATATCAGCATGCTGGAGGAATAATAAATGAATAGTCCGGAATTGATCCAATTAAGGCTTTTGACTAAATGCATTCTGTTTTTCCGAACGATATCATTCAGCATGATGATATATGTTGATAAGGAAAAGATAACAATCAAAACCGACTCAATAGTGAGTGCATACGAATTAAAGGTCAGAATAGGCTGGACAAATAAAGAATTGGCGGTGGTTAGCACTAAAAAAACAACCAACACACTTTGAATAATGTTTGTGTTAACAAAACCTTTCAAAACCTCCTGGTAAAATAAGGCGAGAAATAAAAAACCACCTGCCACATATAGGTGCAACAGGGGCAAATTATTAATCCTATAAAACCACAATATCTTGGAAGTCAATTCAATTATTCCCGAAAGAAAAACGAAGTAGGAAAATATTTTAAGTTCAGAGGGCAATCTTCTAAAAACGAACAAAGTATATAGCGCTACCGCTAATGCTGGAAGAGATGAAAATTTGATGATCGTTATAGAAATTTGGTCCATTAAACTTATTGATTCAAGAGACCACTAGTAGGGCATGTAGGTGGACATGGCGAAGTGAAATCCAAAACGTATTGGCCATCCGATGTGGTAGCCTCTAGTCCCCTTCGCCCGCGAGTATATGGCCCGCTCAGAATCACATCTTCTCCAGCAATGCCACGATCAATGTTTACGCCCTTTGTAGGGGTTATAAGCAAACGAAATTTGTTATTCTTGTCCATTCCCAAATACACACGAATGTGGTCGTATTGCACCGTGTCAGCAAGTGATATACCCATTGCCTCTAATAAATCCGTTGAACGAATGGTGAACGCACGGATAGGAACATTTCCCTTAAAATGAGCATTAGAAATTGAATCATACCGTTTAGTATACGCCACGGCCGAATCATATGCAAGTGCATATTCCGCTACAGGCTTTTCAAAGACTGCTCGCTCTTTTTTTTCAGTTTGCTGACAAGCAGATAGCAGCGTGATGAGTACAAGGAAGTAAAAAGTATTTTTCATTCGATCTTGGGATCTAGGTTGGTTTAGTTGAGTTTATTGCCAAGATAAACAGGCAGTTTAAACCACCCAAATGAACGAACACAGACTTTTATTAACGAGTTGTAGCCCAAGTATTTGCACGATGTCGAAAACAAAAATCAGGGGAAAATACGTGCTGCCCAATAATACTGACCAAGCAACAGAAATGAATGCACATGACAACAATCTCAGAACATGCTTGGTTTTGTCATCGCCCGAGAATTAAAGATGGTTTTATCTTTACATCAACATTCGTTTGAAGCCTTTTTGGATTGTAAGCAGATGTCAAAAGACATAATGGTTTTAACAGGCCATGAAACTAAGTGATATTACTTATGATTTGATCAGACTCGGATGCTTGGAAGGTAACCTAGAATAACTGCTGCAAAAGGCACTAAACTGGTTTATCCAAAAGGTGGAAATAACATTCCACCTTTTTGCATTTTATAGCGTTGGAATTTGTAGAACAAGGAATTATCTTCAACTATCGATTTTTAAAATCAAAAGGTCACTTCCTACATGAATGACATTCTAAAAAGCCACGCGGGCCTCTTTACCGACTTATATGAACTCACAATGGCTCAAGGCTATTTCCTTACAGGAAAATTTGATAAGCCTGCCTGCTTCGATTATTTCTTTCGCAAACTTCCGTTCAAAGGTGGATACGTAATATTCGCAGGACTTGATGATTTACTTAACATACTTAAAGATTTGTCTTTTGACGAAGAGGACATTCAATATTTAAGAGCACTTAAGTTTGATAACAGGTTTTTAGAATACCTGAAGAAATTTAAATTTCGGGGCTCAGTTTTTTCCGCAAACGAAGGAGAAATTATCTTTCCGAATGAGCCCGTCTTGAATGTGCAGGGCACTGTGCTGGAAACGCAAATTGTGGAGACGCTGGTATTAAATATTCTAAACTTCCAGTCACTTATCGCTACTAAAGCAAATCGTGTTTGCCTGGCAGCTGAGGGCCGCAGTGTTATTGACTTTGGATTAAGGCGGGCTCAGGGGTTAGGTGGCATTCATGCCAGCAGAGCTGCCATCATTGGTGGTGTTGATGCTACGTCAAATGTCTACAGCGCGAAAATGTACGGTATAACCCCCACTGGTACGATGGCACATTCCTGGATTGAAAGCTTCGACAGTGAACTGGATGCTTTTCGCAAGTTTGCAGAAATCTTTCCTGATAACTGCACCTTTCTGGTAGACACGTATAACACGCTTCAATCGGGTATACCGAACGCGATAGTTATTGCACATGAACTCGTGCAGAAAGGTCATCAACTTAAGGCAGTACGATTGGACAGTGGTGACCTCGCTTACTTGAGCAAGCAAGCCCGCAAAATGCTCGATGCCTCTGGGCTTAACTATGTAAAAATTGTGGTATCGAATCAATTGGATGAATATGTAATAAAAAGCTTGCTGGACCAGGGAGCTCCTATCGATGCATTTGGTGTTGGTACTAGCCTTATTGTTGGAAGAGACGATGCTGCCTTGGATGGTGTTTACAAATTGTCAATGTTTAATCATCGTGCCCGATTGAAAATTTCCGATAATGTCGAAAAAATTCTCCTTCCAGGAATCAAGAAAATATACCGTTACATAGATGATGCAAATAATTTTCACGCTGATGCAGTTGTCGGAACTGACGAGGAAGATATTCAATTGATGCTTCACCCCTATCAACCCAAACAACTTTTGTTAACAGGGTTGCGTAAGGAAAATTTATTGAATTACGTGATGAATAAGGGTCAAATAATAACACAACACAATAATGTCTACGACCTGGCGAAGTATTCACGGAAAAGACTCGAATTCCTACCTGCTGAGCACAAGCGGTTCGAGTACCCACATATATATAAGGTAGGTATCAGCCGACATCTGATCGAACTTAGAGACAGTCTTTTAAAACAACATGTCAAATGACAGCTATGGCAAAGGCCTTATTAATTGTTGACGTTCAAAATGATTTCTGCACAGGCGGATCATTGGCCGTTCCTGATGGCGAAATGGTGGTTCCTGTCATTAATCATCTGATGAAGCGTTTTGATTTTATTGTTGCATCCAAGGACTGGCATCCGCGAGACAGTGATCACTTTAGTAAGTGGCCGGTGCATTGTGTTCAGCATTCGCGGGGTTCGGAGTTTCATCCCAAATTAGATACAAACAAAATTTCCAAAACTCTCCTCAAAGGCACCGAAAAAAACGATAATGGTTATTCTGCCTTTGATGCTACAAATGAAAATCTTGAAAGCTTGCTAAGATCAAAAGATGTGAATGATCTTTACATCTGTGGGTTGGCGACAGACTATTGTGTATTGGCTTCTGCACTTGATGCGAAAAAAAAGGGTTTTCATGTATTTGTAATCGAAGATGCTGTAAAGGGTGTAGAAGTTACAAAAGGTGATATTCTGAGGGCCACTGAAGAAATGAAAAGAAGTGGAATTGTATTCGTGGAATCCGCACAAGTGCCCCTGCAGTAAATCCGAGATACTCAACAGCCGTGTAGCAAATCAAAAGAAGAGAACCTCGGATGAGACCGCTTCTAATGATTTCAATCACTTATGGTACACGATGATCATCATGTATTATTCATGAAGTATTTAGCTATTTAGAGACATAAACACCAATATTATGATCTCCGTAAGTTCAGTAACAAGCGACTATGCTTTGCAAGAAGCATTACTTGACAAACACAAGAAGGCGCTGGATTGGCTGTCCACCATACTCCTGATGAAGAAAGAGCTTATATTCTTTCAAAAGTTACTAGATAAAAATGCGTCAAGGTTTACTGATGTGACTGACAAAAAGAAAATAGATCACTTTCAGAACCTAATTCTTTATTACAAGAATGAATTGATTGACAGCATGAGTTCTAAAGTGCGCATCCACGAAAAAAAGCTTGCTGAGATGCTCGAGACAAAAGATGAGACCAACGTTTCATATTTTAAAGAGCATGATGACCTAATGAACGAGTTGGAAGCCCTTTACAATCAATTCATGATATACAAAAAAGAACTTTTCGATTTTGTGGGCACCACCTTATAAAATTCAAAAAGGATACCCGGCATGGGTATCCTTTTGAAAGCTTACCCTATTTAGTAGCATCCAAAATTAAAGAATCCCAATTATAATC
>CAZNCO010000261.1:0-6466 GCA_964571345.1 uncultured Ohtaekwangia sp. | reverse complement strand
TTTGAATAGAGGCGATTTGCTTGTCTAAGAATTTCAGATTGCACTACGAGAGCCGAGTACAAAACATAAATGCGCATTTAGTCAATTGGCTTGTGCATTAAATCAAGACTTTACAGAAGGGGCCTTAATAAAAAAAGCGATGCGTCCTGCATCGCTTTTTTTATAAGTAGATCAAGTTGTTACATTGATTGACCCATTCCTCCTTCTGAGCTTTGCTCAGGAGCTGGTGCAGGAGTTGGTTCTGGAGCAGGGGCAGGAGCTGGTGCAACAGGGGCCGCAACTTTCTTAGGAGCTGCTTTCTTCTTAGGAGCAGACTTTTTAGGAGCTGCTTTCTTTACTTTCTTAGGAGCTGCTTTTTTAACGGTTTTCTTTGCTGCTTTCTTCGCAGCCTTTTTAACCACTTTCTTTTTCGCAGCTTTCTTTACAGCTTTCTTGGCTTTTGCTTTGCCTTTTTTAGCTGCCTTTTTTGCTTTCTTTGCCATAGCAGAATTGGTTTTAATTTTTTTTCCGATTAGGAGTTTGTTAATTCTTCTGAAATTTAAAGAAGAGTTTGCATTGAGTGGTAGTAAACAGAAGAAAAATTTTCAGATGTATGTTGCTTTTGTATCAGCACTTAACACATTTGTAACGACCATGATGGTGCACTTAAATGACATTACGATGTCGATGATTCAGACGATGAAAATGGCACTAGTAAAAATAAATTTTCATCATCCATTTTGATTTTAGTATATTGCTAAATATTTTAGCATCCGAAATTACAGATTAACAATACGATTATGACCGCTGAAGCAAAAGAAAAATTAAAAGCACTTCAACTTACTATTGATAAGTTGGAGAAAACATATGGCAAAGGAGCCGTGATGAAATTAAGTGATGAGAAGATTGTGGATGTGCCAGCTATCTCTACGGGCTCTCTAGGCCTTGACATTGCGCTTGGTATTGGCGGTATTCCCCGCGGCCGTGTGACCGAAATTTACGGACCTGAATCTTCAGGAAAGACTACACTAACCATGCATTGCATCGCGCAAGCACAAAAGAAGGGCGGCCTTGCTGCGTTCATTGATGCTGAACACGCTTTCGATAAGGCGTATGCTGAAAAGCTTGGAATTGACACCGAGAACCTTTTGATATCTCAACCTGACAATGGTGAACAAGCGCTTGAAATTGCTGAACACCTGATTCGTTCCGGTGCCATCGATATCATTGTGATTGACTCGGTAGCAGCATTGGTGCCGAAAGCCGAATTGGAAGGCGAGATGGGTGAGAGCAAGATGGGTTTGCAAGCACGTCTGATGTCTCAGGCTTTAAGGAAGCTTACGGGCACCATTAGTAAGACTGGATGCGCCTGCATTTTTATCAACCAGCTTCGCGAAAAGATTGGTGTAATGTTTGGCAACCCGGAAACTACTACCGGTGGAAATGCTTTGAAATTTTATGCTTCCGTTCGCCTTGATATTCGCAGGATTGGCCAGATCAAAGAAAGCTCCGATGACATTACCGGTAACCGTGTAAAAGTAAAAGTGGTGAAGAATAAAGTGTCTCCTCCGTTCAAAGTGGTGGAGTTTGATATCATGTATGGGCGCGGTATTTCCAAGTCTGGCGAAATTGTTGACATTGGGGTAGAACTAAATGTTATTCAAAAATCCGGCTCATGGTTTTCTTACAATGGCAATAAGCTTGGGCAGGGAAGAGATGCCGTGAAGCAATTAATCGAAGACAATCCTGAACTTATGGATGAACTGGAAAAGAAAATCAAAGAGAAATTTGCTACTGGAGAGGTCGAAAAGAAAGTGGAGGAATAGAGAAATAATTTTTCGGTATGGAAAGCAGAAAGGGTCTTTAATTTAAAGACCCTTTCGTGTTTATATTGGACTTTCAAATTAGACGGCCCTTATAGCAATTACAGGATCCAGGCGGGCGGCAACAGCAGCAGGCACGATACCGGCAACCAAACCAATGGTGGAGGATACACCCAACCCCAGCACAATGTTTTTAATCGTAAGCGTTACCTCCAGACTACCGAAAGGCGCAAGGGTAAGCAGCCACACCAGGAACAACCCCGCTAAACCCCCGATTAAGCTCAGGAATATTGACTCAAACAAAAACTGGAACAGAACAAAGTAGTTTTTTGCACCTAGCGACTTTTGCAACCCGATGATGCTTGTTCGTTCTTTCACCGACACGAACATGATGTTAGCGATTCCAAATCCGCCTACCAGCATGGAGAATCCACCAATGATCCATCCGGCTACACTTAACACGTTAAAAATCGGGTCTAGAGATTTTGCCACGGCCTCAGGCCTGTTCATTGTGAAGTTATCTTTCTTGTCGGGCTTTAGCCCTCGTTTCACGCGCAGGAGTCCGCGGGCTTCGCTTTCAAGTTCTACAAGCCCGATGTCGTTATCATAGCCTTTCAATCCGATCACCGAACTTAATTCATCCCAACGCCCCGTGCCTGTCTGGTAAAGCTTTCGAAATGCATCATAGGGAATAATGCAGCTATAATCTTTACTTGAAAAGCCGATGAAGCTTTCTCCTTCTTTTTCAATTACCCCAACAATTGTAAAACGAAGGTTTTTGATTTTAACATAAAAGCCTACTGGGTTTTCAATCTTTGGAAATAATGCTTTTGCTACCTCACTTCCAATGATTACTACGTTGCGCCCGCTTTCTACTTCTTCATTAGTGAAATATCTGCCATATTGAATGTTAATATCGAACAGTTTGTCATAATCCTGAGATGCTCCACGAATTTCAATTTTGTTGATGCCATTGCTTGCAGCCTTTACCGTAGCCTGATTGGCACCCGCATAGATCGAAACGACCTGTTGTGTCTGCATGTTTGCCTTCAAGAATTTATATTCATTATAGGACATGTTAGGTCGCTTGATAAAGTCTTTCCACCAATCGCGCGAATTTCCGCCTGCTCCCCACGGCCACTTGTGAATATAAATCACGTTGGAGCCAAGGAAGCTCAGACTATTCAAAACGTTAGCTTTTAAGGAATCCACCAATGTAAGCACGGCAATGATGGAAAAGATTCCGATTGTTACCCCCAACAATGATAAAACGGTTCGCAGAATGTTGGATTTAAGTGCTCGCCAGGCAAAGCCCAGGCTTTCAAAGATTAACCGAAGAGTAAGCATGCGCTTTTTAACGTTATAGGGTTCTCATTGGGTTTCTAAAATGCTCAAAAAGCTGAGGTAAAAACCGTTTTTGCCATTTTAAATCTGTATTTTTTACAAGATATTAAGTTCAAATCAACAGAAGTTCCGGAAATTGAAACAATTCACTTATTTTTGCGCCTCTTAAAATTTTTAAAACGTCCTCATTAGGACAAAGCCCGTAAGCTTATGAAGTTATCCGAATTTAAGTTCGATCTCCCAAACAGTTTAATTGCTAATCACCCAGCCGAGAATAGAGACGAATCGCGCATGATGGTGTTACACCGCGATAGCGGAAAAATTGAACACAAAGTTTTCAAGGACATTGTCAATTACTTTGAAGAAGGTGATGTGATGGTTGCCAATGACACCATGGTATTTCCGGCCCGTTTATACGGACGCAAGGAAAAGACCGGTGCCAAGATTGAGGTTTTCCTCTTGCGCGAGCTAAATGCTGAAATGCATCTTTGGGACGTGCTCGTAGACCCTGCCCGTAAAATACGCGTGGGCAACAAGCTTTACTTCGGTGATGGCGACCTGGTAGCGGAAGTGATAGACAATACTACTTCCCGCGGTCGTACAATCCGTTTTTTGTTTGATGGTGATTCTGCCGCGTTCGACAAAGTGGTTGAAACGCTTGGTGAAACTCCTCTTCCAAAATATATCAAGCGTAAAGTAGAGCCTGCCGATAAGGAAAGATTTCAAACCATCTTTGCTACTAAAAAAGGAGCCGTTTCGGCACCAACAGCGGGTATGCACTTCACGCGTCAGCTGGTTAAACGTCTTCAGTTGAAAGGTGTGGAAATGACCTATGTTACGTTGCATATTGGCTTGGGTACATTCCGCGCAGTGGATGTTGAGGATCTTACCAAGCATAAAATGGACTCTGAGAACTTCATTGTAGGCACTGATGCGGTGAAAATGGTAAACAACGCCCTTGACAATAAAAACAAAGTGTGCGCTATTGGAACGACTTCGATGCGCGCACTGGAGTCGGCAGTTTCGGCAAATAACCGACTGAAGGAACGTGAGGGCTGGACAGATCGTTTTATCTTCCCACCTTATGATTTCAAAATCTGCGGTGCCATGGTAACAAATTTCCAACAGCCTGAGTCAACCCTTTTGATGATGGCCTGTGCTTTTGGTGGATATGATAATGTGATGAAGGCGTATGAAGTGGCCAAGAAAGAAAAATATAAATTCCTGACCTACGGAGATGCTCTCCTTATTGTGTAAGGGAGCTAGCGAGTGAATCACCAAAGCCTCGGCATTTGTCGGGGCTTTGTTATTTTTGTTTATCCTAAAATTCAAATCGTTGAAAGAATACGCAATTATTGTGGCCGGAGGTAAGGGCACACGCATCAACAGTAAATTGCCTAAGCAGTTTATTGCTTTAAATGGTAAGCCGATTTTGCTTCACACATTGGAAGCGTTTTTCAACTACTCAAATGAAATTACGATTGTGCTGGTGCTGCCAGAAAATGAATTTGCCATTTGGGAATCGATACGCACCGAATTCAACGTAAAGCGCCCGTTGATCCTTCAGAAAGGAGGAGATACTCGTTTTCAATCCGTGAAGAATGGCCTTGATAAAATTGAAGGTGAGGGATTGGTGGCTATTCACGATGGAGTGAGGCCGATGGTGAGTTCTGATTTGATTGGAGCGTCTTTTCGGTTGGCAGCAGTGCATGGCTCAGCCGTGGCGTCTGTACGTTTGAAGGAATCCATTCGCGAAACAGATCAGGATACTACGAAGGCCGTGGACCGCTCTCGCTATCGCCTAATTCAAACTCCGCAAACTTTTAATCTTCAACTGATCAAGAGAGCGTATAAGCAAAAGGAAGACCCTAGCCTTACGGATGATGCCAGTGTGGCGGAACGTGCTGGTCATAAAATTTCTTTATTTGAAGGTAGCTATGAAAATATAAAAGTAACTACGCCTGAAGATTTGGTGGTGGCAGAAGCGCTGCTGAGAAGTAATCTTTGATATTAGATTCAGATCAATATTCTTTTTAACAAAATCCGATTTATTCCCTTTTATCGTAAGTACGATAAAAAGAGATAAAATGAACGGGATTCAGAATGTTGTGGTTGAATTGAATGTAAGTGCTCCGATTTTCAATGTGCAGGATATTTTCGGGCGAACCATTGACTTGAAAAATTACAAAGGGAAGAAAGTCTTTATTGGATTTTTTCGTCATGCTGGTTGCCCGTTTTGCAATCTGCGAGTTCACAATCTGATGAAGATCCGGGAGCTGTTGTTGAAAAAAAATATGGAGATGATTTTCTTCTTTGAGTCACAAAAGGATTTGATGCTGAAAAGCATTTTCCACCGCGAAGTTTCCCCTGTACCCATCATTGCTGACCCAGAGAAAAAATGGTATTCCACGTATGGTATTGAAAATTCATTGCAGAAATCATCGCTTAGCCATCTTACGAGTTTCATCCAAACGGCAGTGAAAGCAAAGCTTAAGAATTTGCCAATGCACATCATGGCTGGTGGTGAATCTTTTTCTACCATTCCAGCAGAATTTCTTTTGGATGAAAACCTGGTGATTCGAAAAATTCACTATGCTAAGAACCTGAACGACCGCCTGGCGATTGAAACCATACTTGATTTTGCCGGTAGTGTTTGATATGCTTGATTTCGACCAGTCATGAGATAAGGAAAATTTCGTGCAATTGAGTATCTTACTTAATGTTTCATCTTATTTACACCAGCCATTCTAAAATAGCATTTTCGGAGGATGAATTGTTACAGTTGTTGAAAGTTGTCAGAGACCGGAATAAGAATCTTGGTGTAACAGGTATGTTACTCTATGCTAATCGAAAGTTTATTCAAGCGTTGGAAGGAGAGGAGGCAGTCGTCCGAGACTTGTTTGAAAAAATCCGGACAGACGAACGACATCAGCATGTAGTGCAGGTGATGGAAGGTAAATCAGACGAACGCATTTTCAAAAACTGGTCGATGGGATTTAAGAATTTAACGCACAAAGATTTTTCCGAAATCAAAGGATTTGTTGGCATCGAAAATTTCTTCCTGCACCACCACCATCTTGAAGATGAAAGTTTAGCTATTACTTTCCTGGAGTTGTTTTACAAGAAAAACTGGGTGGACTTTCCAGAGTATTCTTTGTAAAAAGAATTTGATGCTACGGAATTTAGATATAATTGTTGGAGCGTGAAGCAGAAGGGTAAAGAGATGGGTGAGCGGAACCTCTTAAGATTTATTTGATAAGCCCCCAATATCAATTAAAAAAGGGCAGTTGCCCGCCCTTCAGTCATAAGAACCTTAATTC
>CAZNCO010000260.1:0-6485 GCA_964571345.1 uncultured Ohtaekwangia sp. | reverse complement strand
TTTAAACCAAAGTTAATCGTTAAAAGTTAAAAGTTAAATTCACCGGGTGAGTTTCGACAATACAACTATTCGCAATTACCTTTTAACTATTAGCCATTTAAGACTATTTTTGCCGCTCAATTAATTCGACACATGGGACGCATATTTGAAAAACGTAAGCATAAGATGTTTGCCCGCTTCGATAAGATGGCGAAGGCATTTACAAGGATTGGTAAGGATATCGCCATAGCCGTAAAAAACGGAGGTCCTAATCCGGATAATAATCCGAAGCTTCGCATGGCTATCCAAAATGCAAAGGGTGTAAATATGCCTAAAGACCGCGTAGAATCAGCGATCAAAAGAGCCTCTTCCAAAGAAGAAAAAGATTTTCAGGAAGTCATCTACGAAGGCTATGCCCCTCATGGTGTACCTGTTATTGTTGAATGCGCAACTGACAATCCAACAAGAACGGTTGCCAACATCCGTCTTCACTTTTCCAAGAATGGTGGAAGTATGGGAAATTCCGGATCGGTTGGATTTTTATTTGAAAGAAGAGGGGTATTTAAATTCGACCCATCTAAATTAAACCTGGATGAACTGGAATTGGATTTGATTGATGCCGGTGCAGAAGATATTCAAAAAGACGAGGAGGAAATTACTGTGTACACGAAGTTTGCCGACTTCGGTCAGTTCCAAAAATTTATTGAGGCAAAAAAACTGGAAGCTAAAAGTTCAACACTACAGTATATACCCACTACCACAAAAGAGCTGAGCGAAGCAGAACAAGATGAAGTTCTAAAATGCGTGGAAGCCATTGAAGAAGATGATGATGTCCAGAATGTTTATCACAACCTGGCATAACAAAAAAGGCTGCTCAAATTAGGCAGCCTTTTTTGTTTGGAATAAAGGTGTCATTTCCCAAATAAGCGATAACCAATAACAATCTGGATAGCATTGTTTTTTACCGTGGTCCCGCTAAAACTGCCGCCACTAGTTGCCACATTTCCAAAGCTAAAATTATAACGTACTCCAGCATTGAAAGGGCCGAAATCCATGCCCGCACCAAACGTACCCCCTATATCTGACGAATTAAAATCACTTTTCACATCAGTGGTTTGCCCACTGTAAATCCCATTGGCCGTAACCAAAATGCCCACTGGTGGACCAGCCAATAAATGAAAATTATCGGTCACGTTGTACCGAAAGAATACCGGTATAGAAATATAATTCATTCGGAAAGTAGCATCGCCTGACGCTCCGGTAAGGGAACTTGGCCATGTTGAACCTACGGAGGAGAAGAACAGCTCAGGCTGTATTCCGATGTTGTCGGTGAACATAATTTTCGCATAACCTCCGATCAGGTAGCCTATCTTAGAACTCGGGGAAACCGAAGCTCCAGAAGCAGAAATGCTTTGATTTGCTACATTCATACCACCTCTTGCTCCGAAACTAAAACTCTGGGCGGTTGCTTCCATCATTGCAACCGATAAAAAGGAAACTATCACTAGCAGCTTTTTCATAATTGTAAGAATTTATTCTTCGAAAGCTGATCAAAAAACAATCACTTAAAAATGATGCTCATCATCGCATTCTAAGACTTATAAATACCCAAATAAAAAGGCTGTCGCTCTTGTTGTGACAGCCTCTTTGTTAATGATTAAAGGATTTCTATTTAGCGCCAAAAATATAAGCTACTCTTAAGCCCAGATAGTTTGCATCGGAAATTAAATTAAATCTCGCAGCAAGATCCCAACTTCCAGTTCTATAACCTACACCCGGAGACAATCCAAATTTAGTTACCGAGCTAGATGTCAAATTGTATCCACCCCCATTCCCACTGTTGTAGGTAACGTCATACGTTGAGATGAAATTTAAACTTAAATCCGCGGCTCCGTAGAAGCCATTATTTGCTTCCAAGAAATAATATTTAACACCTCCGCTCAGAGGTATGATTGAAAAGTTTCCAAATGGAATAGTAACGTTTGTTCCAGGATAAGTGTAGGTCTTTCCGCTAAAAGACAAATATCCTGCAGAAGCTGACCAATTCAATTTATCACTGATGGTTGCTTCATACCTAACCGAACCTCCGAAACCTGCTGATGCAATGTCGCCAAAGTTTCCCATGGGCAACCCAACTTCAGCACCTAAAGAAAACTGTGCATTGGTCTTCAAACTCGCGAGAGCCATAAAGGCACCAAACAATAAAACAAGTTTAAATTTCATAGAGTATAATTTTAGGTATAAATATAAGAGACAAAAATAGAAATTAGGTTTTCTTACTTTCCCTTGAACTTCTCCACCAGTTTCTTAAGTCCGGCAATAGTGCTTCGGGCAGTCTCAATATCCTTAACGGCAACTTCCAGTGACGCTGAGTAAGGTTGTATTTTTCCTGCCTTATAAGCCTTGATAATTTTATTCTTAAAGTTAGTCTCCATCGAAACAAAAAGCCATTTACCTTTTACCTCATAGTCGATGCTTGAAGGATTAATGTCTGACATATTAAATTCAAAAACTTCCTCCACAGAAGAAGAGCTCTTTATCTCCGCCTGAGTTAACTTAATTTTATTTTCGTTGCCTGGCTCCGCCAATTCCAGAGTTTGTTTATGGCTAACCTGATCAATAGTAACTTCTCCAATATTCTTTTGCAGCCAGTTGATAACCTCGGTCGAGTTGTTTGAAAAAGGTTCTTTGTATTCATTCTTGCATAACTCAATTGCCTTTGTAACCGAGTATTGAAGACGCCTTGCTACCTCATAATTTTCCACCGCAATGTTGATCTCATTCTGGTAGCCATCAAGCTTTTCATTTTTCTGCTCCATCACCACCTTCTTTTTATCCAATGTGGGCAGCTCTAAAGTCATCTTCTCTCCGGAAACCTGCACCTTTACCAGATTTGGATTAAGATCCATAAAATTAAAATCATACTGTTCTTTTACTGTGGTGCTCGCTGATTGCTCCACCGTGGTAAGGGACGCGATACATTTTGGCACTATTGTTTGCTGAGTTGTTTTCTCATTCACTTTCACATCTTTGATAAATGTGCTGAGATTTTTCAGTGCTTGATCACTATTCTTTAGTGCAGGATTTTCACTATTCAATTTAGCCTGAGCTATGGGTATGAGGAGTGTAAGTACTGTTTTAATATCACGTGCCTCGTCTACATTGTTTGTATAAATGACAACGTCATCTGAAAAAGGTTTGGATTGGTTGTCACGAGTTATCTTGATGCTTTTGAGCTTCTGCATGGTTTCTATTTCCACACCAAAAGTGCTTCCAGATATTTTGAAGCTAATTGTATTTGGATTAATGTCTGCGACATTAAAAACAGATTCCTCCTGGTGTGAAGACTTTCCATCAGACTCCACTTGCGTTAATTTTAAACTGCCGGTAAAATCGCCCGGAGCTAAAGTTTGGGTTACTGATTTATTCCCGGTTGTTACATTTTTTATATTCTTTCCCAGCCATGACATCATATCTGCATACCCCGATAGCTTCAGTTTTGCAGCTGTTATTTTCTCAGCCAACGGAATACTTTTTTTCACCAGGTCCATGACAGACCTGGCATGGTCTACATCTTTGGCGTGAAGATTTAACTCATCGTTATACGGTATCTGCTCACCATTCTTTGAGCCACGTATAAGTTTCTGTTTATTTTTTACGGAAAGAACCACGAGGATAAGATCCTTCTGTGTAACCTGCCGCACAGCATAAGGATCTATGTCAGAGAGATTGAGCTCATAACTAAACGACACCTTATTTCCCTTCTGGTCAATTTCATTGACATTGTATTTAATGGAAGAGAATTCCAGCGGTTTGATTTCTTGCTCAAAAGTCTTGGAGCCAGTTTCTACTTTTGAAAAAGATGATTGAAGTTGATTGATTAAAGCGTTAAAGTCCGACTGCTGTGAGAATGCTGATTGAGATAAAACTAAGACAGTGATAAGTGTAGAGATTTTTTTCATTTACGTTGTTTGATTTAAAACAAAATAGGCTTACACGATGTAAGCCTATTTTGTTTATATTAAATGCTAGTGATATTACTTGCCTCCGAATATGTACGCAGCACGCAAGCCTAAGAAGTTTGCGTCAGATACAGCGTTGAAGCGGAAAGTGAAATCAAATTTCTCCATTCTGTAACCAATCCCTGGAGAGAACCCAAACTTGCTGGAGCTTACACCTCCACTTGAAAGGAAAAAAATACCCAAATCAGCACCCCCATAAAATCCGCTATTGCTTTCTTGAAAGTAATATTTGATACCGCCCGTCAATGGAACCATCGTTCCTGAGGAAGCTGAAACTGTTCCATAAATTGGCTGGCCATTATTGGGGTTAAATCCCACAATCGTTGTAAAGCTCTTGCCCGCAAAGCTCAGGAAACCTAAAGAGGCGGTCCAGTTTAGTTTGTCTTGAATAGGGGCTTCATATCTTCCCGACAATCCAATTCCAAGTCCTGAATAATCTGACCATGCTCCATTTGGAATTCCCAGATCCACGCCACCGGAAAATTGTGCATTTGCTTTATTTACATTTGTAAATGTAATAGCAATCATAACGACAAGAATCGAAAGAATAGTTGATAGTTTTTTCATATACATTTTGTTTGGTTTTAATCCGCCAAATATAGTACAAAGCCAATAAACACAAAATTAGCAGGGTGACGAGCTGAAAGAGGGATGCAAAAACACCAAGCAAATTAAGATGATATGCCTTTCGCTAAAGCATTTGCAGATACCCACTCTTTGGCATTCACAAAGGCTTCAATCCAAGGACCTACTTCATCGGACTGTTTGTCTCTTGTATAGTGTGGCCAGTTCCATGGAAACAACGTGCGTTCAATGTGGGGCATGATCGCAAGATGTCGTCCATCTTTTGAACAGAGTGCTGCCACGGCATGGTCTGAGTCGTTGGGATTACCTGGATACGCTGCATAAGAATAGGTGGCAGCTAAATTATACTTTTCAATTTCAGGTAACACAAATTGTCCTTCACCATGCGCAAGCCACACACCAAGTCGGGCACCTTCATAAGAACTCAACATCACCGAATTATTTTTTGGAATGCTGATTGTAATAAACGCTGACTCAAATTTTCCTGATCCGTTGTGATGCATCTTCGGATGCTCTGACATTGGCATTTCGCGATAAACTAATCCGAGTTCCATCATCAACTGGCATCCATTGCACACGCCAAGGCTTAAGGTATCTTTTCGGTTATAGAAATTATCAAGTGCTGCTTTTGCTTTTGGATTATATAAGAATGCTCCGGCCCACCCTTTTGCAGAACCCAACACGTCAGAGTTGCTGAAGCCGCCTACAAACACAATCATGTTCACTTCACTCAAATCTTCACGGCCACTTACAAGATCTGTCATGTGAACATCCTTCACATCAAAGCCTGCCAGATACAACGCATACGCCATCTCACGGTCTCCGTTTACTCCTTTCTCCCGAATGATGGCTGCTTTAATACCCGAGCGATCTCTTCTCTTCGGGTTGATTCCATATGTAGCAAACTTGCCATCAAATTTTTTCTGAAATGTATAATTTAATGGCTGTTTGAAAATATTGTCTCTGCGTTTTTCGGCATGTCCTTTCGGACGTTGCACTTTATCGAAGAGGTAGGAAGTGTGAAACCACTTCTCCCTTAGCTGCAGAATATTGAGTTCGATACTGGATATCTTGATGAAGTTAGAATTCGTAACTTCTCCTAACATTCTAAAACTTACTTGATTTGTCTCCAGCGTTTTTATTGCGCGATCATCTTTCACTTGAATCACAACTCCTGGATTTTCGGAAAAGAATACTTTGGTCAAATCATCACCGAAGGTTTCAATATTCAAATTCAAGCCAACATTGGATGTAGGGAAACACATCTCCAACAGAGCGGTTATCAATCCGCCAGACGAAATATCATGACCAGCAAGAATCAAATCTTGTTTGATCAGTTGTTGAACCGTTTCAAATGCTTTCGCGAAATAGCTTGAATCTTTTATTTGAGGCGCCTCTGTGCCAAGTTGATTCACTATCTGCGCAAAGCTGCTGCCGCCAAGTTTGAAACTGTCTTTTGAAAAATCGATGTAAAGAATTTTTGAACCAGGAATATTTTTCAGATTAGGAGAAACAGTCTTGCGAATATCATTCACCTCAGCCACCGCAGAAATGATAACGGTTCCCGGAGACAACACAACCTCTCCATTTGGATATTTTTGTGCCATCGACAAAGAATCCTTTCCGGTTGGAATGTTGATACCAAGCTCCAAGGCAAAATTACTCACCGCTTCTACAGCTTCATACAAGCGAGCATTCTCACCTTCATTTTTTGCAGGCCACATCCAGTTCGCACTTAACGATACTCCTTTCAAACCGTGCATGAGTGGAGCCCAAACTAAATTTGTAAGAGCTTCTGCAATGGCAAGCTGGCTTCCCGCAGCCGGACTAACCAAAGCTGCGCCTGGTGCATGACCGATAGCGGTTTCAATGCCTTTGTTATTCAGGAACTCAATCGCC
>CAZNCO010000259.1:0-6489 GCA_964571345.1 uncultured Ohtaekwangia sp. | reverse complement strand
CTGCAACAGAGCTTATTGACTTGATCACACTTTTGTGAAATAGACTCTCTATTATTCCGTAGTTTTTTGCGCAGAGAGCCAGCGCATCTGATTCTGTTCTTAACACATAACTATCAATACTTTTTGCAATTTCCTGTGACCAGATGATATCAAACTCCAGCACAATTTCTCCTTCATAGAAGTCATTTATTTCAGTTTGCGTGCGTTTTATTGCTACCTCGGTTTCGTGTTTATAGTGTCCTTCCACTACTTGTAGAATGCACACTTTACTTTCCAATAGTTTTGCCCAGTCGACTAATTTCCGAAGTGGAAAATACTCACCCCTCAGCAGATCTGTTGCGAAAATAATTTTCGAGACGGGGCTATATTCGAATGTTGAGGGTATCAATAGAACGGGTGTGGATGTTTGCTTGACTACTTTGTAACTATCACTTCCCATGAGCAAGTCAAAATAATCTGACGCGCCATGTGTGCCCATTATGATAAGGTCAAAACCATTTGCTTTTTCATCGATGACAGTAGGAAGTGAATGACCTGATAGCTCGACATCGGCATAGCATGAAATCTTAAACGATTTGCTGATTTCCCGGCTTTGAACTTCAAGCTGGTCGTTCATTGCGGCTACTGTCATTTCTTTGCCGCGAAGAAGCTCCATCGGTGTTAGACTGAATACGGATTCAACATGAAAGATGATTAATTCCGAATTCGTTACCTGGGCAAATTTAGCCGCGTAGTTGGTCGCGTTAATAGCGTGTGGCGAGAAATCGGTTGGGCATAATATTTTACGCATAACAATTTCTGTTTAAATGATTCTGGACTCGTCAATGAATGAATGAAAAACTTATCGGAAATATAGTAATATATGTTGCCAAACGAGATGATGGTGGTCAGGTTTGTATATGATCGTTATCCCTGAAATGTTTCAACAAATTGAGAGCACTTTGGCACCCTTCACATGTTTGTGCTTTAAATCTAGCAATGCTTTGTTGGCTTCGTAGAATGGATAAACCTGCACTTCCGGGGGGATCGGAATTGTAGCAGCGAGTTTCAAAAAATCTTCAACATCTGCGCGGGTGATATTGGCTACGCTTTTGATCTCCTTTTCCATCCATAAATGATCCGGGTAAGTTATCGTTAGCAATGAATCTAGATCATTTGATTCTTTGCGTATGGCATTTATCACTAGTCGTCCGCCAACTTCGAGTTGTAAAAGGGATGAAAGAATTGCTTGCCACGAAGGTGTTGTATCGATGATAGCTCTCGCTTTGATAGGTGCAGCCACCGAGATGTCTCCTGCCCATGTTGCTCCTAAGGAAATGGCAAACTTTCTTTCCTCTTCACTTCGCGCAAACACGATTATAGGTGAATCTGGAAAGAGGTATTTTGATAATTTCAAAACCAAGTGTGCCGAGGCTCCGAATCCCATCAGGCCGAGGGTCTCTCTATTTTTTAAACCGGTCAATCGTAGCGATCTGTAACCAATTGCACCGGCACACAGCAGAGGCGCGGCTTGCTCGTCAGTAAATTCAACCGGAATGAGAAATGCAAATTTTTCATCGATAGTCATGAATTGCGCGTAACCACCGTTTATATCTTTTCCAGTAGCCTTGAACTGATGGCATAAGTTTTCAAAACCTCGTTTGCATTGTTCACACTCTCCACAGGCTGATCCAATCCAGGCAACACCAACCCGATCACCTTTTATAAAACGGTTACTATTCGTGCCAAATTTCTCAACGCGACCAATCACTTGATGCCCTGGAACGATTGGATAGGAAGAAGCCTTAACTCGGCCTTCAATTTCATCTAGTTCAGTATGACATATTCCGCAACAGCTGACATGGATCAGTATTTCATTGAAGCCTGGCTTTGGGGTTGGGATCTCTTCCAACGAAAGGGGCGTCTCATTTTTTTCGAGACTGGTAACGTTTTTTAAAAGCCAGGCTTTCATGCAATCAATTTAATACAGCACTGGCAATTTCAGAAGACTTATCGTCTTCGTTAACTACTCTTTTGCCAGCGATGTTTTCGATATCTTCTTTAAAAATGACTTCTTTTTGAAGAAGTAACTCTGCAATTTTTATGAGAACAAGTTTATTTTGATTTAGAATATTCTTTGTGCGCTGATAACAACCTTCAATGAATGTTCTCACTTCTTCATCGATTAGTTTCGCAGTCTCTTCGCTATAAGGCTTTTGAAACGTGTTACTTTGGCCACTTGAATCATAGAAGCTGATGTTGCCGATCTTTTTGCTGAAGCCGAAGTAAGCGATCATTGTGTAAGCTTCTTTGGTGGCTTTTTCGAGATCATCCAACGCGCCAGACGTAACTTCTCCGAAAGTGATTTCCTCTGATACACGACCCGCTAACGTGGCGCAAACGTGCTCCGTTAATTCGGTGGTTGTTTTAAGTTGCCGTTCTTCAGGAAGATACCAGGCTGATCCCAACGATTTTCCTCTCGGGATAATTGAAACTTTCATCAGTGGGTCTACATGTTTGAGTAGCCAACTGACAAGAGCATGACCTGCTTCATGATAGGCGATTACTTTCTTTTCGTGAGGTGAAATTATTTTGCTTTTCTTTTCGAGCCCCGCAACGATCCTATCCATTGCTTCCAGGAAATCATTCTTTTCTACTTGGTCTTTTCTACGTCTTGCTGCGATGAGAGCGGCCTCATTACAGATGTTTGCGATGTCGGCCCCAGAAAAACCAGGAGTTTGTGAGGCGAGAAATTCAACATCCACTGTTTCCGCTAGTACTAATGGTTTCAGGTGTACTTTAAAGATTGCTTTTCGTTCAACCAGATTTGGAAGTTCAAGATAAATGTGCCGGTCAAATCTTCCAGGCCTGAGCAAGGCAGGATCAAGCATATCTGCACGATTTGTTGCCGCAAGCACGATCACACCGCTATTGGTTCCAAAGCCATCCATCTCGGTCAACAATTGGTTGAGGGTACTTTCTCGCTCATCATTAGCTCCAGAGTAGAAGGCATTTTTACTTCTTGATCTTCCTACGGCATCGATCTCATCGATAAAGATAATGCTTGGAGCTTTTTCCTTCGCTCGTTTGAAGAGATCACGCACGCGTGAGGCACCTACACCCACAAACATTTCAACAAATTCTGAACCTGACATTGAAAAAAAAGGAACCTTTGCCTCGCCTGCAACGGCCTTTGCTAACAGTGTTTTCCCGGTTCCTGGCGGGCCAACGATGATAACACCTTTCGGAATTTTGGCACCGAGGCGCGTGTACAAAGTTGGATCTTTGAGAAAATCAACAATCTCGCGCACTTCTTGTTTGGCTTCTTCTAATCCGGCTACGTCTTCAAAGGACATGGTACTTGCATTTTCTTTTTCGAGCAGAGTAGCGGTTGACCTGCCAAAGTTGAAAATTGAAGTACCGCCTGTGCCTGTTGCCGGGGCGCGTAAAAGTCGAAATGCAAAAAATGCCAGCAGCAGAGGAAATAGCCACGGCAATATCATGTTAAGCCAGTTTTGATTCTTTGAATAACTGACGGTAACCTTTTGCTCTTGAGTAAAATTTTTTTGGGCCTCCTCCATTTTTCTTTCAAAGGAATCAACCGAACCAATCCTGAATTGGAAATGAGGCCCTGGATTTCTTTGCTGGGCAATTGGGGGTTTCATCACATCTTTAAAATATGGATCGTTTTCAAATTCTTTGCGGATATACACCTCGGCCACTTCATTGTTCATTACTACGATTTTTTCAACAGCGTATTTTCTCAACATATTGTCCTCAAATTCTTTCCAGCTTATTTCCTTTACAGCTGAATAATTCCCTATCATAACAGCAAGCAAGAAAATGGAAAGCAGCACTACATAAATCCATTCTGATGATAGTCTTTTCTTTTGCTCTTCCATGGTGCGATTTAGTTAGTTTTGATTTTGTTCACAGCGCTTGCGTCTTCTTGTAATTGGTGGAATTCGACTATAAATCTCAAAGACTCAACAATTAAATCCGTTAGATCGATTTGATTACTTAAATGAGGAATTGTGTTGCAGGTAACAACAGATTGTACACCAGATCTCATCAGTTGCTCATACGATTGTTTAGTAAACAAAGCATGTATACCCATGCAAATAGGTGGGTTAAGTTTCTCTTTTTTTAATTGCTTGATAGTCTCCATCATGGTGTGTCCGGTAGATATTATGTCGTCCAGGATTATCGGAGTAGATGAAGAGTATTGGGCTGCATTAACAACAGAAATTTTTACAATGCGATCACCTAGTCTTTCTTTTTGAAGAACCAAATAAGGTGCTCGTATTTCCGTTGCTACTTTTGAAATCCATTGCTTACTTTCTTCATCTGGCCCAATCAATAGTGGCTTTTCAACGTGATCAGCAATCCATTTTGAAATGTGAAGAGATGAGTGAAGTGCGGTGCATGGGATGGAATAAATATCATGAAGGGATTCGTGACGATGCAAATGCGGGTCAATGGTGATCAACCTGTCTGTAAAAGAGGAGAGGAGTGATGCGAAGTAAACTGATGATACTGCTTCACCAGGATGAAATGACTTGTCCTGGCGCATGTATGCAAGATAAGGTGCGATCAACGTAAGATGTGCCGCTCCATCAGTCTTAATTTTCTTGCATAGATAATACAAGGATAATATTTTACAATCGGGGCGATCTAACGTGGACACAACAATCACATTTTTGCCTGCTACTTCCGATTGAATTTGTACAAGCGATTCGCCATCTGGAAAGTGATGAAAGGACGAAAGACCTTGTTCCGCGCTAATCTCGTTTTGTATTTTATGAGCAAGCAGCTCATTTCCCGGGAAGGCAAAAACTATTGTGTTCATATGATTTCAATAAAATGATTTGCTGAATTCGCGTATTCAAAGGCGTAATTCAATTCCCCTTTTGATTCAGCGTGAATGGTAAAAAGAGGTTCTCCTTTTTCAATTTGATTGCCTAGCTGCGTTTTGAAATATATTCCTGCGGTGCCGGCTTTGGGTGCGCCTGCGAGTTTTGCAATTCTTGCCAACGTTCGATTATCAATTCCGGCAATTTTGCCTGATTTCTCCGAAAGAAAATCCAGCGTGTAAGGCGCGTGTCTTGGTTGATAAAAGCCACCCTGACCTTCGCAGATTGCCACGAATTTCTGATATGCTTTTCCCGACTCGACTAGTCGTTTGGCTTCGTGTATTCCCTCACCGGCTATGCATTTGCCGCCTATCTCCAGGATTTTGCCTGATAGAAGCAAAGCGTGATCAAGTAAGTCGTTTGGCGCGTCTGTTTCATTTTGTAAAACCTTCAGCACATCTGTTGCCTCAAGTGCGGGACCAATGCCTTTGCCGACTGGCTGTTTTCCATCGGTCTGAAAAGCTTTTATATTCAGGTTAATGGATTCACCAACCGCAACGAATACTTGTTGAAGATGATTTGCATTATTGATGCTCCGAACTTTAGCAGTAGGACCAACAGGTATATCAATAATCATATCAGTAGATCCGGCTGAGTTTTTCTTTGATAAAATCGATGCGATCATTTGACCTTCGCTATCGATGTCCAGGGATCGCTCAACAGAAATCAGAATGTCGTCTGCTGGGCTTAATTGAACCGCACCACCCCAAGCCATGCAACCTCCTTCTTTTTCTACCACTTTTCTTATTTGTTCAAGCGAAAGATCAACATGCGTCATTGTCTCCATAGTATCCGCGGTACCCGAAGGAGATGTGATGGCTCGTGAAGATGTTTTGGGGATCACTAATCCGGCTGAAGCGACAATACTCACAATAATCGGAGTGGTTCTATTTCCTGGAATGCCGCCAACGCAATGTTTGTCAAATACTTTTTCAGATCCCCACTCTAATTTTTTTCCGCTCAATACCATTGCCTTTGTGAGTGAGGTAATCTCTTGAAGCGTCAATCGTTTGCCAACACACGATGTGATGAAGGCGGCCAGTTCAACATTTGAGTAATGCCCTTCGGTAACGTCTTTTATAATTTCCTGGAATGAGAATTCGTCTAATGTATTTCCATACATTTTGGCCCGAACTTTTTTCAATGACTCAATTGGCTTGAGATGCGAAATGTGAATCAGGTCTCCATCTTTCACGTGCAAGCGCTTCATCGCTTCCACAGATAGTGAAGCTTCTGAGTGGTGAAGGATATCGGTTGTTACAACATTCAAGGTGGCAACAATATGCTTGTCTTCGTGATGAACCTCAACACGCGTGAGGGAGGTAAAGCCTTCCGACCTGCAGACCTCACAATCTTGACGCACGAAAATTATGTTCTCCCGGTAAGTGTCAATGCCCAGTGATTTCACTTTTAGAAAATTGGGATTTTCCCTCGAGACATTCATGTTATTATTGTTTGCTAGTCTTTTTCGTAGCGTCCGGTCTTTTCATTGATTTTTAACCTGAATACAATTGACTTTTTCTTTTTCTCCACAATTTGAGGTGGATGAGAATGCTCATTTACGTGGCTCGTTTCTCCATGCTAAAAGGGTATTAGC
>CAZNCO010000258.1:0-6518 GCA_964571345.1 uncultured Ohtaekwangia sp. | reverse complement strand
GATCAATTGTGGATGTAAAAGTTGTAAGAGGAATTGGTGCAGGTTGCGATGAGGAGGCGATTCGCGTGGTACAAAGTGCGCCAGCATGGAGCCCTGGTAAGCAGCGTGGTAAGCCTGTTCGTCAGAAAATGGTTATTCCTATCAACTTTAAGTTGGGATAATTCATTAACAAGATAATTCAGAAATCCGGTGATGAGCCGGGTTTTTTATTGCTCATTACTTTTTGCTAGCGCCATTCGGTAAGCCTCTTCATAGTTTTTAATTAGATTATTCCAGTCAAAAGAAGAAGAATAGCTTTCAACGTTGTTTCGCTGAGTGATACGTTCCCTTCGGTTTTGTTTGATGAATTTGTAGAGAAATGAAGCCAACTGCTTAGCACTCCAATCAAAAGTCCGCTTTCCTCTTTCTACCACAAACATGCCCCCATTTTCATGATCAGGCATATGCTTTAGTAGGTAATCTCCGAATCCGCTTAAGTCGCTCGTCACAGCTGGAACGCCACTAGCCATGCATTCCAGCGGTGTGTATCCCCACGGCTCGTAGTAGCTCGGGAAAATTCCAAGATGACACCCTCGAACAAACTGTCCATAATCAAGACCAAATAATGGATTGGTTGAGTTGATAAAATCAGGGTGGTAAATAACTTTTACCTTATCATCAGGCTTATTCAACAGGTTTCTTCTCGAGAGAAATTTTACAATATCTTCGTTTTCTTCCGAAGATGTTAGCCGATGAGTAACTACTGGAGGGAGTTTGCTGCTTTTCCACGATTGTACCGTTCTTCTGTAACGCAGCTTCCAATAATCTTCTACAAAACCATTCAAATCAGGCAGTTTGTTATCTTGCCTCAATGTGCTCTCAATGAAAAGCTTTTTTCCTACTTGTGATTGGATTGCTTCGCATACCTGGCGTATTTCTTCCATCATGGCACGAGCTTGCAACACTTCCGGTTTAATGCTCACAAAATCACGTTTTGTCACAAAAAACATAATGATTGTAACGTCTGCCCCTTCACTTTTCAATTGATCATTCAAATGTGCCAGTGCCTCGAGTGTAAGGTCAAATCCTTTGTTTTTGAATTCATACCTGCCGGAAGTAAAAAAATAAAGTGTCTTCTCAAGATTAAATGAATATGAATGAAAAAAATGGCCGATCACGAATTCGTGAATCTTCTCTTTATATAACGCATGCAAATTTTGGAATTCGTGTAAGGCTTCAAACCGTTGGATATTCAAACCATTGGGTACGATTACATCTGGATTTCGCTTAAGAAGGTGCTTGCATTCACGAGCGGTCACATCGCTCACGGTAGTGAATACATCACATTTTTGGGCACAGCTAAATTCGATAGCGGTTTCTGTTGCTACTCCAAATTTTGAAGCTTCCTCTTCCCATCGAAAGAAAGGGAGGTGCGCATAGAACAATGGCGAATTGATGGCTAGATGTCTCCCCAATTGAGTAGCATGTGTGGTAAAGACTGTCTTCACATGCATTTTATCCCGACTGATATCGAGAATCGGAAGCCCAGCCATCCACTCATGAAAATGACCGATGATATTTTCATGTGGTGCTATTTTGCATAGTTCGTCAAAAAAAAGTTTTGTCAGGAATGCAAATGATACCACCTGGTCAACGAGAGGATTTGCCGGAGGAGTTTCGATACCATGATTTTTCCAAAGCAAATATTTAACAACGTTCAGCACCTTTCCTTCCACGGTGGGGTTGAGAAGCACAACTTTCGGTCTGCCTGCAATGAGCCATTCGGCATACACTACTTCGTAACCACGCTTGCGCAGGTTGGAAGCGGCTATGCTAAAAATATCAGAATCGTCAGTGATGATTTCTAATTCGGCAGTTATTCCTTTGTTCACATACGGACCGATCATACAAAAGTGAGCTCCATAGTTTTTTACCATCGTGGCGGCTTTGGAATGGATGACCGTGTAAATTCCCCCCACTTGGTTGCACACCTCCCAGGCGATTTCTACCAGTATGGCTTTTGAAAGTGAAGACTTCGAGCGCTTGTTCATAACTGGAAGTTGGTGAAAAATATCAAACGCGACAAATGATTTAGATCAGCATAAATCGATGTAAGGTGAAAATAATTTGGTTGATAAACAGCGAGTTGCACACGATTTATCAAACAATGTTATAAAACTGAACACTGTTTAGTAAAACCTCGTATACTTGTACCATGGGAGTGAAAGAAAGGAAGGAACGTGACCGCCAGGAAATGCGTGAGACGATTTTGCAATCGGCTCATCAGCTTTTTCTAGATAAGGGTTTTGAAGATGTGAGCATCCGCAATATCGCAGAGGCCATTGAATATAGTCCGGCTACTATTTATCTCTATTTCAAAGACAAGAATGAAATCTTCTATGCACTGCATGGCGAAGCTTTCAAAAAATTTAACGAGTTTCTTGCCCCTCTTGCAACAATAAAAGATTCCTTCAAGCGACTGATCAAAATGGGAGAGAAATATATGGAGTTTGCTTTTCATTCACCGAAGTATTACGACATCATGTTCATTATGCAAGCTCCGATGGATTGTGATAAAAATACAGACGAATGGAAAGAAGGCGAGAGTACACTTCATCAGCTGGAGGCGCTGGTGAAGGAGTGTCAGAAGGAAGGTTATTTCAAAGGAAAGGACTTTCAGACTCTTTCTTTTTTGATCTGGAGCACAATGCACGGTATGTGTTCACTGGTACTCCGCGATCGAATGAAGATTTATGAAGAGAATGAACGCGGTAAGATGGTGGAGAAATCGTTTAAGATGTTTAAGCAAATATTAGAGCAACTATAAAATTTTTTACCCGTTTACTAAACACTGTTTATAGAATTAACGATGAAAACACAAATACTCAAAGCACTTCTTTTTTTGATGTTAACGATACCGCTGCGAGCGCAAACCATTCTGGAGGCCTACATCCAGGAAGGCCTGAAAAGCAACCTGCAACTAAAGCAGGAGCAATTGAACTACGAGCGCAGCCTTGAAAATCTTTCACAAGCAAGGGCGTTGTTCCTTCCTTATGCAGGCGTAAATGCTTCCTACCAACTGGCGGATGGTGGTCGTAAAATCACGATTCCGGTTGGCGACTTGATGAATCCTGTTTATGCTACTTTGAATCAGCTGACAGGCACCAACAAGTTTCCGCAGATCGCCAACGAGAGCACCAACTTCCTCGCAAATAATTTCCACGACACAAAAGTTCGCATTATTCAACCCTTGTTCAACCCGGAAATTTATTTCAACTATAAAGCACAAAAGGAACTGATCTCAGTTCAGCAGGCACAAAAGAATGCGTACGAAAACCAATTGAAATACGAGATCACCTCTGCCTACCTGCAATATCTGCAAAGTGATGAAGCACTCCGGATCCTCGGAAACACAAAAGTAATTCTGCAAGAACTGCTCAAGATCAATCAATCGCTGGTGAGTAATGCCAAGGCGACTAAAGATGTTTTGCTAAGCACAGAATATGAACTTGATAAACTAGATCAACAACTCGCGGAAAGCGAAAAGAACAACCAGATAACTAAAGCTTATTTTAATTTTTTACTTAATCGCGATATAAATTCAGAGATTCAGAAAGACTCAACGCTTACCATCACCCATTCGGATCAAATGGAGCTCCCCGCGCTCACCAATCTCGCATTGAAGCAACGGCAGGAACTTATCCAGGTTCAGAACGGATTGAGAGCAAGTGAGCAAGTATTGAATCTGAACAAAGGCAATTCACTGCTCCCGAAAATCACTGCCGTGGGCGATGTCGGTTACCAAGGGTTCAATTACACCTTTGGCAGCGATCAGCGGTATTGGTTGGTTCAATTCGGTCTTACCTGGGATTTGTTCAAAGGCGGAGAGAAACGATCCAAAGTACAACAAGCCCGCATTGATTACCAAGTGATGGAGAACAAAATGGAGCAGCTGAAAAAGCAAATTGAATTACAGGTGATTCAATCTCATTACGAACTTCAATCGGCAAGACATGCATATGCGGCCTCACAGAGTGGAGTGAAAAGCGCTGAGAAATCTTTTCAGATCATTCAATCAAAATACAAAGAAGGTGCAGCCATCTTGCTCGAATACCTCGATGCACAAAACAAATACACTACTTCACAACTTACCAATTCTATCAATCAATATGAGCTACTGAGAAAATCAGCGGCACTTCAAAAAACGATTAACAACCTTTAACATATTCTTATGCAACTAAAATATCTACTCGCGCTTACTATTCCTTTTGTGCTTGGTGGTTTGCTATGGACCTGCAGCAAACAGCAGAAAGAAGAAACGAAATCTGTTATCGATGAATCTGCGGTGGCTGTACAACTTGCTGCGGTGCAGACAGTGGATTACAGCTTGCCGGTCATCAGCTCTGGATTGATAACTACGGAAACAGAATCAAAGCTCTCTTTTAAGATTGCGGGTATTGTGTCAAAGATTTATGTGAAGGAAGGAGAATCGGTGAACAAAGGTCAGTTGTTGGCCACACTTGATTTGACAGAGATTGATGCGCAAGTATCCCAGGCAAAGAATGGATTGGAGAAAGCAAAGCGCGACCTGGAAAGAGGCAAGCACCTGTTCAAAGATTCAGCAGCTACACTGGAGCAAATGCAAAATCTGCAGACTGCTTATGACGTGGCAGAAGAAAGTTTTCGCATCGCTTCTTTTAACCGACAGTTTTCTACCATCCGTGCTAATACTTCCGGTAAGGTGATTAAAAAATTTGTGAATGAAGGTGAGTTGGTGGGTGCTGGCACTCCTGTGCTGATGGTGAACGCGGCTTCTCAAAACGAGTGGATTGTGAAGATCGGGCTGCCCGATGTAGATTGGGTGCGCGTAAAAATTGGCGACAAAGCAAGAGTTACAACCGATGCCTATCCTGGTGAATCCATTGAGGGTGAAGTGCATGTTATCAACGAAGGGGCAGATCCCTACACGGGTTTGTATCAGGCAGAGGTGCATGTGCGGCCAGGCAATAAGAAATTGGCTAGTGGGTTATTTGCTAAAGTAGAGATCGTTCCTGCTGCGAAAAGCAAATTACGATCTGTGCCGATCGAGTCGATCGTGGAAGGCCAGGGAAAAAATGCATTTGTGTTCGTGATGAACAGTGACAAGAAAACTGTTCGCAAGCTGCCGATTGTAGTTGCTTATCTTGAAAACAAAACGGCATTCATTTCTTCGGGGCTTGATTCGATCAGCGAAGTGATTGCTGCGGGCTCAGCTTTCCTTACAGAGAATAGTTCAGTAAAAATCAGTAACCAATAATTTATTGCGCCATGAGGATTGCTGAATTTTCTGTTAAGAACTGGCAGTTTACACTCATCATTTTCGTATTGCTGCTGGCACTGGGTTTGAATTCGTTAATGAATATGCCGCGCGGGGAAGATCCCGAGACTACCGCCCCTTCCTTTGTTGCCATTGTGATTTATCCAGGCACCAGCCCGCTTGACATGGAGAAACTGGTGGTTGACCCGATTGAGAAACGCTTTAATGAACTTGAAAATGTAAAGCGAATAATCTCGGACATCAATGATGGACTGGCTACGGTACGTATCGATTACAAACACGAGATGGATCCGGATGAAAAGTACCAGGAAATTGTTCGTGAGGTAGATGCGTTGCGCAAGGAATTGCCGCAGGACATTTATGATATCCGAATCCTGAAATTTTCTTCTACCGATGTAAACATTTTGCAACTCGCGCTGGTGTCAGAAACGGCACCTTACAAAGAGCTTGAGAAGCAAGCCGAAGCACTCGAAAACAAACTCGAGAAGGTGAAGAGTCTCAAGAAAATTGAAACACATGGTTATCCCGAACAAAATGTGCGGGTGTCGCTAAATATTGAGAAGCTGGCGCATCAGCATATTCCTTTGAAAGCGGTGATTGGAGCCTTGCAAAGCGAAAATGTGAACATACCCGGTGGCAACATTCAAATGGGCTCACGCAGGTTCAATATCAAAACCAGCGGTGAATACAAAAGTCTCGAAGAAATCAAAAACACGATTGTTTATTCCGCCAACGGAAAGATTGTTTACCTCAAAGACATAGCCGAGGTGGAAAATGGTTATCAGGATGAAAGTTATTTTACCCGGTTGAATGGCTATCGCAGTGTATTGGTAACGGCTGCTCAAAAAGATGGCCAGAATATTTTTTCTGTTGACGACCAGGTGTCGCCTGTTCTCAAGGCATTTGAAAAGGAATTGCCTTCAAACATAAAAATGGTTTCCAACTTTGAACAGGCGAAGAGCGTACAGAAACGCCTCTCACGTTTTGCAAAAGATTTTATGATTGCGATTCTTCTTGTTTCGGTTACGTTGTTGCCATTGGGAAATCGCGCGGCTTTGGTGGTGATGATCTCTATTCCGCTTTCCATTTTCACGGGATTGTTTCTGCTTGATTTTCTTGGTTACTCCATCAACCAATTAAGTATTGTGGGTTTGATTGTGGCACTTGGAATTTTGGTGGATGACTCTATTGTGGTGATTGAAAATATCGAGCGCTACTTGCG
>CAZNCO010000257.1:0-6521 GCA_964571345.1 uncultured Ohtaekwangia sp. | reverse complement strand
GCTTAGCACATCCGTAATGAAATGATCCAGCTGCTCTACCTTGTTGCCTATGATGGACAGATAATCTTTTAAGTTATCGTCATTATCTGGAAGACCTGCCAAGTTTACCAGGCCGCGCACCGATGAAAGTGGCGCACGCAGATCATGCGAAACTTTGTAAACAAAATTATCAAGTTCAGTATTCCTGATTTTTAATTCCTCTTCAATTTTCTTTTGTTCGGTGAAATCCACATACACTCCAAATATTCCAATTGCTTCATCTTCAACCGTAATCGGCAAACCATAGATAATTACCGAAAGAAGATTGCCGTTCTTGTGTTTGCGCTTTGTTTCAATGCGTATTACACGCTGCGATGAAATGAGAGTATTCAAATCATTTCCTTCGCTGGTGAGTTCATTGGGAACGATAAATTGATTGAGACCTTTGCCGGCCAATTCTTTTGTACAATAGCCAAACATTTTTTCGAATCCCTCATTTACTTCTTTCACGTTTCCTTCATTGTCAAGCATTACAATTGCCATGGGTGAAACATGGAAGAGCTGCGAGAAAAGAGATTCAGATTTTTTGATAGCTGACAAGGTAATTTTTTGATCCGTAAGATCTTTGATGATTACCTGAATGGCGGGCTTGTTGTGATAGAGAAAAGGAATTCCGGAAACTTCAACATCAAGCGTTCTTCCATCCATGCGGATGAGTTTCTGCTCTATGAAAGGAACAGATTCTCCGTTTAAAATTTGTGCTGCACGGGCACGACCTTCTTTTCTCTTCTCTGCAGGAATAATATCAAAATAGTTTGTCTCAATCAGCTCGTTCAGTTCTTCAGCACCTAATAAAAGCGTGCCCGGTTGATCGGCGTATTGTATTTTTTCATCTGCTAAAATGAGAATGCCCAAAGGCAAATGTTCTACAAGCTGATGATAACGCTCGTCACTTTGTTTTTGGGTTTTCTCTAAATCCTTGAAGTATGAAATGTCATTGATGATTCCTACCCATGAGATGCTTCCATCGGCAAGCATCTCGCCCGTTGCCGATGCCTCTACCCAAGTGAAACCATTAGGGGATTTTACTCGCCCTTGCCATTTCCATTCGCTATGGTAGGCCAGTGTTTTTGATTTCGAAAGAATATTCTTTTCAAAATAAGGCCAGTCATCTTTGTGAATATAGTCTTGAATGGGCAACACACCACTCATTATTTCGGAGGAAGAAAGCCCAAACATCTTCTCGCATCTAGGACTTATGTAGGTAAAATCCCTGCTCCCGTCCGCGAAAAACACGAATTCGAAGGTTACTGCTGGCAGCAAATCCATCGCTTGTTTTCGTGTAGTGTGCACCTTTTTGGTTTTCTCCATCTTTGCTGGCTGTGCAAAGCTGGCAATATAGGTTTTTTGGTTGTTTGAAAACACCGAAGACAGAAAAAATATCTAATAAAAGCGGCCAACTGGTCGAAGACTAAACCTGACAAATCTGCCTCAACATTTGTAATTTCGTTCCTTTAAAAAGAAGTTTTATGTATTATCATAAGCTAGGGCAGATTCCACCTAAAAGACATACACAGTTTCGTAAGCCAGACGGAAGTTTATACAAAGAGGAATTGGTCAGTTCAGAAGGATTCTCGGGTATTTATTCTAATCTATATCACATTCATCCTCCCACACGCATTAAGGCCGTGAATGAGCCAGAGAAATTTCATGTAAAGCGAATTGCAGAATATAAGCTCCTTCAGACACATTTGAATACTTCGAAGGTGGGCGATACTGGTGAAGACTACCTGACTGCGCGCAAAACACTTTTAGTGAATAATGATTGTGCGCTCTCCATTTGCGCACCGAAAAAGCGCACGATGGATTATTTCTATAAAAATGCTGAAGGTGACGAAGTGATTTTTGTTCATGATGGCAACGGCACCCTTACTTCGCAATTTGGAAAACTTGAAATTCGCCAGGGTGATTATGTGGTGATTCCACGCACTGTGATTTACAAATTGGATTTTGAGAAAGGCCCATTGCGTCTGCTGATCATCGAGTCAGCTTCACCTGTAGAAACAGTAAAACGCTATCGCAATGATCTTGGGCAACTATTGGAGCATTCACCTTATTGTGAGCGCGATATTCGTCCTCCGCATGAGCTGATAACCGATACATCGCGTGGAGAATTTTTGATTAAAATAAAGAAGCAAGGCTACCTTCATAATTATGTTTATGATTATAGCCCACTGGATTTGGTTGGCTGGGATGGATTTTTGTGGCCTTATGCTTTTTCGATTCACGATTTTGAACCGATCACGGGTCGTATTCACCAGCCGCCTCCAGTTCATCAAACCTTTCAAGCACATAATTTTGTAATATGCTCATTTGTGCCACGCTTGTTTGATTATCATCCGCAGGCAATCCCCGCTCCCTATAATCACAGCAACATCGATAGTGACGAAGTGCTGTATTATGCCGAGGGAAATTTTATGAGCCGCAGGGGTATTGAGCGAGGATCGTTCACGCTGCACCCTGGGGGATTACCACATGGGCCACATCCAGGCACAGTTGAAAAAAGTATCGGTGCAAAAGAGACACACGAACTAGCGGTGATGGTAGATACATTTAAGCCGCTATACTTAACAGAAGATGCACTGCCATATTTGGATAAAAATTATCCAATGAGCTGGACAGACAGTGATAGCAAAGGATTTAACGAGGTGAACACACCATGAATTATTTGCTACTTCTCAACAATGGTAAACGTTGTTCTCCGGTTTAGTTTTCGTGCAGAATAAGTTTTATTGTCTGTGATGGGTCGTGATTCTCCAAAGCCATTGGTGATAATTCTGAATGCATCTATGCCTGATTGAACAAGAGTCTTCTTTACGTTTTCTGCCCGTGCCCGGCTCAGTTGCAGATTGTATTGCTCATCACCGCTATTATCTGTGTGGCCTTCTACTTTAATTTTGATCGAGGGGTTTTCGACCAATAGCGATTTTATGATTTGAAGATCTTCAGGATTGGAGATTGTTGCCTGATTGGAATTGTAATAGAGATTTAAGATGATTTCGGTGTTCACATCGACTTTTCGCAATACCAACGACTCTTTTAAATTGTTATTTTCTGATTGCCCGATTACATGAAGAGTTGAATAAACAGGAATAAAGCCGGCAGCTTCAGCTTTAACTTTATATTGTGTGTTGGCTTGATTTTGAATCGTGGCTATGTAAACTCCGGCATTATTTTTTTGTAAAGGTATTTCTTTGGATTGATCGTCTGTCAGTATGATTGTCCCGTCTATTGGTTTGCCATCCTCTCCGTTTGTTTCTATGGTAAGCGTGATCGGCTCATATTTTTTGAGGGGCGCCATGCCACCAATCGTGGCCGAGGGTTGATCGGATCTTACTGTACTGGGTTGAGTGCTATTTACTGCACTTGCTGGGTTGGCAAATGATCCAGCAGTTTGTTTTGAGTCAACATACGTGATCACTGGCGTCAACCGGTTGGATTGCATTTCCTTTTCCATCAGTTCTTGCCGTGTAATCGGTTTCCAGTTTAGTAGATCAACGCGATAAATATCCTGGTCTCCTTTTGAATCATCACGAACGGAAGAAATGTACGCATATCGCTCGTCACCTGAGAGCACAAAATAAATATCATTCTCAACAGAGTTTACGGGGTAGCCAAGGTTGAGTGGCTCGGTCCATTGCATCTTTGCCGAATCAAAAGAAGAGCGGTAAATGTCAAGATCTCCCATGCCTGCATGGCCGTTGGAACTAAAATAAATATGCTGACCACTGGCTGAAACAAAAACATCTTCTTCATCCATCGCAGTGTTTACAACAGGGCCAAGATTTTGCACATTACTCCATTCACCTCTTTTATTTTTAGTGGCTACATAGATATCCGTGCCGCCATATCCACCAGGTCGATCGCTCACAAAAAAGAGTTTTTTATCGTCTTTTGTTACAGCCGCAGAGTTTTCCAGGTACGGGCTATTGATGTAGCCGTTCATTCGGTTGGGTTTACTCCACGTACCATCGTCTTTCAAATCGGTTTCGTATAAGTCACCACCATTTTCATCGAGGTAAACAAACATTTCTTTGCCATTTGGCGACAAGCTAATGTTAGAGTTATGAAATGCCGAGTTGAGTGGCCCGCCAACATTTGCAGAGGGCTGCCATTTGCCGTTAACTTTTTTAGCAAGATGAATCTCTTCGTAAAACTCCAGGTCTTCCGCGAGATTCTCATTGTTGTTTTTGTCGGGTCTTCTTGTTGTAAAAATTAAAAGAGACTCATCGGCAGATATGTTAGGTGCATAGTCTGCGTATTCGGAATTGATGTTCGGCCCTAAATTCTCAATTGTCACTTTTACCGGATTCGCTTTGTAGACCATTGCATTGCGGCACTCAAATATTTTCCGGTTAACTTCATTTACTTTCATGGTGCGCTCAAAGAGGAGTGACTTATAAAGCAATCTGTTGAACATATCATAATATAGAAGTGCACTGTCAAATTCTTCTGCATAGTGATAGGCCTGGCCAATCAGAAAAATAATATCCTCATCAATTTTTGGATTGAGAGCGAACGCGTTCTTAAAATATTTCAATGCATGTTTTTTATTAATTGTTAGCATGATTGACTTGCCCGCCATCAGGTTGGCTTCTGCGTGTTTTGGATTAAGCTGTATGGCCTTTAAAAATAGCTCAGTCGCTTTTTTGCGGTGGTCATTGCTGAAAGACTCCATCCCGTCTTTGTAATATTTCTCTGCCTTCAGCACGAGTGAATCCGTCTGGCCATAACTCTTGATTGAAAAGAATATCAGGAAAATAAAAGTGAAACGAGCTTTGAACTGCATAGACTTCAGTTTTGATAAAATTAATAATAAAAACCAACATCTTACTTTGGAGTTTGTGTTAAAAGAAGAAAGCCTTTAGCTGCCGCGAAATCAATGTTGAGCTGGATCGACTTGTTTACAGCGTATCACACGATCTTAGGGTATCTATTTTCATCACTGCTCAGATTGAATAGTGAGGTGGCACTGATGGAAAAAGAAATAGCCAATATGGAACTAGCTTCTAGACCGGCAGAAGAAAAGCTGGTGCGAATGGACTGCTTTATTCAGTACATGGTTGGCCATTCGCGCAACAGGCGACTCGTTTTTTGTCTTATTATTTATTCTTTTTTCTAAATCGCGAAGTGAACTTTCTACCTCTGCTCATTGTAGTAGGGTATGGACATTAGATGTTTAAACATGTATTTCCCTAACTTTAAAAATCAACTATTATGAAAAATGTAATCCATAGGTCAAATACAAGAGGCCACGCCAATCACGGGTGGCTTGATACAAACCATACTTTCAGTTTTGCACACTATTATGATCCTTCAAGGGTTCATTTTGGCGCATTGAGGGTTTTAAATGACGATTTTGTTGATGGAGGCATGGGCTTTGGCACCCACCCGCATGATAACATGGAAATCATTTCCATTCCACTCCGGGGCGATCTGGAGCACCGCGATAGCATGGGCAATACCACGGTGATCCGGCAAAATGATGTACAAATTATGAGTGCCGGCACGGGCATTCAACATTCGGAGTATAACAAGAACAAAGACAGCAAGGTGAACTTCCTGCAGATTTGGGTTTTTCCGAAAGTACGCAATATCGCTCCTCGCTACGATCAAAAGAACTTTGATCCGAAAAATCGTGAGAACAAACTTCAGTTGATTGTTTCCCCTCAAAAAGACAGTGAAGGAGTTTGGATTAATCAGGATGCGTGGTTCTATCTCGGCAATCTCAAAAAAGGATTTCAGGCAAGTCATTCGTTAAATCAAAAAGGCAATGGCGTGTATGCTTTCGTGATTGAAGGTAATGTAACAATCAACGATCAAAAACTGAACAAGCGTGATGGCATGGGAATCTGGGATGTGGACAGTCTCTCCATTTCTGCCAATAGCGATGCTGAATTATTATTAATGGAAGTACCGATGGGAGTAGAGTGAAAACTATGAAAACAAGAACCGTATCGAGATTATTGTATGCTCACCAGGCGGATATGGTTGGAATGCCCATTCGGCAACCACTGCCCACTCAGGCAGTAGAGCAAATCGATCCTTTTTTATTATTGCATCATGCAAACATAAAGGCACCTTCTCATGTAAAACCAGATCATGCGGGTGTGGGGCCGCATCCGCACCGTGGATTTTCTCCGGTCACTTTTATATTTCAGGGTGGCGTTCATCATCGCGACAGCCGCGGACATGATAGTACAGTTTATGCCGGGGGTGCGCAATGGATGAATGCTGGTATGGGCATCATTCACAGCGAGCGGCCATCGATTGACATACATGAGATCGGAGGTCGGCAGGAAATTATTCAATTGTGGATCAATACACCTGCTGCGCATAAGATGGATATTCCATCTTACTTCCCCATCAAGGCTGAAAATGTTCCTTTCAAATTAAGCGAAGATGGAAAAGTGAAGGTGAATGTTTTCTCTGGTGAGTTGTCAGGAGTTAAGGGCCCCGTTCCTTCACAGGCAACTGTGAAC
>CAZNCO010000256.1:0-6552 GCA_964571345.1 uncultured Ohtaekwangia sp. | reverse complement strand
TTTCAGAACTCGATAACCTATTAAGCGATGAAGCATCTTAAAAGCCTAAGAGAATTTATCACCGAACTTAAAAATATCGGTGAAGTTCAAGAAATCAGTCAACTCGTTGATTGGAATTTAGAAATGAGTGGGATCACGCGACACTCAATGGACCTTCGCGCGGCTGCTCCTTTCTTTATCAATATAAAGGATTGCCCCGGTTTTCGCGCGATGGGCGCACCGGGCGGCCTGAGCGCCAAGAAAAAGATAAAGTTCAGCCGGGTAAACCTTGCTTTAGGTTTTCCTGCGGACGCCTCTCCCTTAGAGGTGATCGAAAAATTAGTCGAAGCTCGCGGCAAGAAATTAGTACCACCGGTGTTTTCAAAGACATCAAACAGCCCTTGTAAAGAATTTATTTTAAAAGGTGATGCGGTTGATTTATTAAAGTTGCCAACTCCGAAAATTCATCAGAAAGATGGAGGAAGGTATCTGCAAACTTTTGGACTCAATATCGTTAAGACTCCGGATGGTCGTTGGACAAACTGGTCCATCAACCGAATGATGCTAGTAGATAAAAACAGGTTAGGTTGTCTCATCCCACCGAACCAGCACTTGGGTATGATACATTCTGAGTGGAAACAGACCGGCAAGCCGACACCAATCGCCATCGCGTTGGGGGTAGAGCCTGGCCTTCCTTATGTGGGTGGGATGCCTTTACCAAAAGAAATGGATGAAGCTGCCTATCTCGGTGCTTATTTCAATGAACCGCTGGAACTAGTCAAAGCAGAAACAGTTGACATTGCCGTACCCGCCACTGCCGAAATTATTATTGAAGGTCACATTTCTCACACTGATTTAGTAGAAGAAGGTCCAATGGACGAATATCCTGGCTACGTTGGAGATGAATCTTCTCTGAAACCTGTACTGAATGTCAGTGCAATCACCCATCGAAAAGATGCTATTCTTCCCTTCTCGGTTGCAGGAGCACCTGTAGATGAAAATCACACCGGCTGGGGACTCCCTCACTCAGCGGAAACTTTATACCTTCTCCGTTCTGCAGGTCTTCCCGTGGCAATGTGTTGGATGGTAATGGAAAGTGCCAATCATTGGTTAGTTGTAGCGGTCGACAGTGATTGGTATGAAAAGAACCGTCTCTCTTCAAAGGAATTTGCTAATCAAATAGGGCAGGTAATTTTTAATTCCAAAGCGGGATTTGGCGTGGCCAAAATCATATTAATAGAAAATGACATTGACGTAACTAATCCGGAAGAAGTGGTTTGGGCTTTTGCAAGCCGTGCTCATCCTTCTCATGGCGAGGTTTATTTTGACGAAGAAGCTCAAAATATACTCCCCGTATTTTTAGAAAAAACAGAAAAACAACGATTCAAGGTTACGAAAGTCATCTACAACTGCTTGCTGGCAGATCGATTTGAAAAAGAGAAGAGACCACTTCGGTCTGATTTCAAAAATGCATGGCCAGCCGAAATTCAACAATCTGTGCTCAGCCGTTGGAAAAGTTACGGATATGAATAACTGATATTTTTGATGAAAACATTGACAAAAAATAGCAATCGTTACTTCTGAAATAAATTATGCGATTGATCGAAGTCATCTGGAGTTGTACTTTGGCTCGATTTTCAGCAATGGACCTCGAAACAAAAGGAACATATGAAGGAATTTCTTTGGAAAGAATCGATGAACTGATAACGGCTGAGAAGGCAACTGGACTTGTATCTACATTGTGAAACACAAAAAAATCTTAAATCACCCTTGCTATGAAAATTGCAATTATCGGATCAGGAAATATTGGCGGAACTTTAGCTATCGGTCTCAGTAAGAAAGGTCACGACATTTTTATCGGAGCGAAGGACATCTATAAAGATGATTTAAAGAAATTGTCTAGTGAAGGAAAAAACATCTCTGTCGCGTCCGTTGAGGGAGCTGCTCAGCAAGCTGAAGTAATTATCCTGGCAGTGCCGTTAAATGCCATACCGGATGCAGCAAAATCTTTGGGTGACACAAAAGGAAAATCAATAATTGAGACAAGTAATGCTTTTGGTCATCCACTGACTAAATATATTTCAGGAACGACAGCGATAAAGGAAATCACAGGGAATGGAGATGTGGTGAAATGTTTCAACACCATTGGAGCGGAGGATCTGGCAAATCCTCACTTTAATAAAACCATTGCCGATGCTTTTGTCGCGGGTGATAGTAAGAAAGCAAAAGAAATAGCACAACAGTTGGCCATTGATATGGGTTTTGAAAATTGCTATGATCTTGGGGGAGATGAAGCCTTACCTCTATTGGAGAATCTAGCTGTGACCTGGGGTGCCTTGGCTTACAAAGCAGGTTTAGGACGAAGGATTGCGTTTAAGATTTTACAAGATTGATCGAATGAAAGTTTTCTTTGATGTTTATAAATAATAAAATCTAGTTAAAGATGTTCAGTACTACCATGTCGAGCTAGCTTTAGTGAAATTGGTTGTACCTTTTCAAATTCGCTATGAAATTCGTGATCTTAAATAGCTAACCGTTAAATGAAGATGGTGGTAATTTTGGATGAATTCAAGGCATTCGTTCACGAAGATGTACTTCACTTCATTGAGCGGAATCCGCGTCTGCAGGACGACTTAAAAGAAGAACGGGATGCACACAGTAAACTGGCGGAACATCTTAAAAGAAACAATATTCTTCCCAAGTTCTGGTACTATGGACATCACCACAGTAGTTATCTAGGGGAGTGGGAAAGCACAAATTACCGTTTGTTGAACGTGTTGGAGATTTGTCCTCACACAAATCCGTGATCATCCTCATTTTTTATTTTGCTTCTCGGTTTCGTGAATCCGTTTTAGCTCTGGTGCATAGATGGTGTATGCCTACATTTATCGGTCCTGATAGAAACAACTGGACACCTTCGCAACGGAGAGAGCAATGCCCAGTCGCAAAATGCCTTAAGGATTGATTTGTATAAGCGTTTGGTGAAATCCGAAAGGGCAGGAGAGTGGATGAACTTTTCAGCCCATCTTTTATTAAACAACCTTAAGTCATTGTCTATCGAATCAAAAAACTGGTTAAGGACGGTGGCATAGGTACTAAAAGAACGTTCGCCTCGGAGCCGGTCTTTCCGGCTTGCCAGAATTTATTTAATTTGCTGTCGACCACTGGTATTGGAACCGTTGCTTTATTTTCAATTCTCTATTTCTATTATTTATACATTAAATTATTTGATGGAAGTAATGTGATTGAGTTTATTTCCTGGATCAAAGAATTGCTGAACAAGGAACACAAACATTTAGGGTACACATTAATTTCAATCGTACTCATATTTATTCTAGGAATTGTTAGTGAGGTTTTTACTGATCATTTAGTGGATAACGAGCGAAGCCGGAATCCAATATTTGTCGCATTTAAATCGTTACCCATTTTAGAGAGAGAAGGGGAGCTTCGTTTGCAGACCCTAGTTGCAGACACGAGCAAAGCTGAATTAACATTGCTTGGCAAAGAAATATTTACTGATTCGGTATTGAATAAACTTTATAACCTTGGTAGGAATGACAATGTTCTTGGCGGGTTGAATTCTCGAAATTTTATCGATTCGGTTACAAATTGGGACAAATTTGGAAAATCCATCTTAAGGCGACCATCAAGCTATTTAAAACTCGGTAGAATGGTCAACTTGATTTATTATACTTCGAAGAATTGGTGTTATCTGAGTTCTCCTGGTGCCAAGGAAGAACTGAGTCAGATTCAGACACGAATAGACTTGACAAGATCTTAATGTCAGATTTCTTGCATTGCACTTTTGTTCACGGTGTTTACCTATTATTGTTACTACTTTAAGGTTCATGTCCGGTTTCTGAAAGGAGAAAAGACAGAAACTGTTCACACCCCGTTTAAAAAAAGCAATATTTTTGCTCTCGTGGCTGGTCTAACCCAGTTCGCAAAATCAATTTAACATAATATAAATTATATAACTGCTATATGGTAAATCGATTGATTTACTGTAAGATACATCTGGTTGGGATCATTAAATCTGTGCCTAGTGGCTCATTAAAAATGTGCCTAAAATTGTTTAAGCCAGCTTAATTTCCGGACAGAGGTTAGGGAACTTTCCGGAGTCACCAGTCAAACAAGTTGAATCCGGCACAACAATAAAAAATATCGGTACAAAAATCGGTATTCCCTGTGTTGTGGTCAAACTAAAATTCAAGTTTTGGTCAGGCAATTTTTTGAAATATTCAAATAGGCTAAAAAAAAGCCGCAAACCAGATTCAGTCGAATCCAGATTGCGGCTCTGTGGTTTGTCTTATTCTAAACCAGTGATATCAAGTCGCAGCGACAACTTCGTCCGTTTCGTCTTTTGGCAAAGGCGTATTTTTGCCTGCAGCTTTAATTCTCAAAAGAATCACTTCCTGATATAGTTTTCTGAAGTCTTTACACTCTTTTGCGAGGCGCTCAAGTTCTGCGCGGTCTTTTACGCCGTTTTTTTCCGCTACTGCTTTGATTTCATGTGGCATTGGGCGCTCGAGCTTCCTGCGATCCACAATGCGGCTGTTAAGTTCAGAAATACCTGGTTTACTATTCCTCAGCCATTTTTCAAAGTCAAGTTCGAACTCTGGCGTGCCCGAAATTACGATGCCGGTTTGTGTTGCATCGTCAATAATATGATGAAGATACGTTAGCGATGAGTGTGTTAGTCGGTTAGCTTCGTCGATAATTATTAAACTCTTTTTTGATCGTTTGTTTAACTCCTCAACGACCTTGTCAGCCAAGAATTTCAGAGGAAGAGAATAATCATAGTCAAAAACATCGAGCAACTTCAATAGTTCAATGAAAACATCCTTTGGACGAAAGGTTTTGTTTAGTTTCAGATACAGCACATCGTCCAAGGCCGCGCGAACAAATCCAAACGTATTTGACTTTCCCGCTCCAGGAAATCCGATGATAATGAATGATAACGAGTACTGATAAGCAAGATTACATACTTCTTCGACTGACTTAAAATTTGCAGTTTTGAGAGTCTTCCATTCTTTTATTGAGTCGTTTTCCATAGTATTTCTTTTTATTTCTCGATTAATACAAGTTCTTGGTGTTCTTCAACAATCGCCTTTATCTCCTCGATTTCTTCCACGATCGGCACTGACACCTTTTTTGTTATTTCTGGCGTTTCCTCAAGCCCCTCTTCTGACGATAGATCAACTCGGGCTGTAGTCAGGGCTTCGGGTAGTTTGATATTTAAGGGATCCGCATCTACCGTGAGTGCTTCCTCGTATTTTGCTTGGCGATACTTTGCCAATCTCTTTTTAGCGATCATGTGCTCGGCAATTTGCTTCTCATCTTTTTCAGTCATCGAGGCGAGATCACCAGCGACATCAAGGCGTGCATCAACGGAACCTAGAAAGGTGTCGGTTTTAACATCGAATAGATAAATCCTACTCATGTCACCATCATAACGACGAACAATTACCCACTCATTGTTCACTTTGTGAACCAGGTCAGGGTCTAAAAGGACATATGACATGTCAGGCTTACCCTCTATTACAATTACTGAATGTTCGACCTTGCGTTCCTTGCAATATGTGGCGTATGCCCGTATGATATTGGCAGCCGACATGACAGTGCCTTTTTTCTTTGGTGCGCGATCGAATCGTATGTTTGGCGAAAACCCGGTGTCAGAAGATTGTCTCATTGTAACTTCTTATTGATTCATCGACAATTTGTTGTACCTCACTAGGCGTCTTTGCATTATGCTTCTTGTAAAATTCTGCACGCAGTTCAGGCTCAAGCCTAAATTCTTCCCGTACGCCACCTCCCCCATCCCCCAAGAAACCCTCGTACTTGCTGAAGTACTTGTCCCCCATAATTTTTATGACTACCTCAACCGTTCCCTTGTCTTTAGAATTGCCAGGTAGTGCTGGACGAATGATAATGGGATAGTTGTCTTCTAGATGTTTTTCAAAACTTGTCACTAGTTCCGATTCATAAGCTTTCGCGTTGTCTCTTACAATTTCGAATGGAATGCAATTGGTGTTGATGATGGCTGAGCGGTATGCCTCCAGACAAACAAAGCGGGTCTCGTACCTCCCGAGCGCATATCCAATAATTTTGCGCGAGTGAACGTCAACAACTATCACCATCCACATTCTTCCCATTAACCCAATCCCTTCATCTAGAAGCACGTAAAATGGCAAACATTTTCCGTCAATCTCCCATTTGTCATGAACGTCTTTTGGCACGCTGCGATTTAGATAAGGGTCCAAGTGAGTCTCTGCCCACTTTTTTCCCAATCGAAAGGGTTTGTATGTGTTTTGAATTTCGGCCTGGCCCAAGAAATTTTTAACCGTTGTTAGACCGACTTCCTTCAAACCTCTCTTCTTTACCTCGTGATTTACCTTTTCCACTATTTCTTTATACGTCAGAAGATTTGGCTTTGGCTGGGAATAAAATTTTATCATGAGCTTCTCATGAATTCGCGATGATTTTTTATTGTGTTTAGGCTCACCCTTGTTTCCATGAAGCAATTTTTCTTCAAGCTTGCCGCCCCTTAGCTCCTTCAAGCGTGCGCAGAAG
>CAZNCO010000255.1:0-6579 GCA_964571345.1 uncultured Ohtaekwangia sp. | reverse complement strand
CACATAATACCGTCCCGTTCTCGCGCTAAGTGTCTCAATGGTCCCAATCGAGGGCTTTACATTTGCAGCTGCCTCAGCTTCTTTTCTCTTCCTTTCCTCCTCTTCCCTGGCGCGAGCTGCCTTTTCTGCCTCTTCCTTCTTCTTCTTTTCAGCGAGCAATTGCTCTTGTTTTTCCTTGTCTTTTCTGGGTTGATAAACAAATTTCCAAACCAGCACTGCTCCCACCAATATGACTAACCCAATGATCAGTCCAATTACCATAGGCGCATTTGACTTTTCATCCGCCTCGTAAGAATGAGTAACGTCAGCGTACTTTGGTTTGTTGTACAGATCTTCGCCAGACGACTCAACTGATTGTTGATCTTCAGGCTCTGGTTCAAACTCCTGAGTTGACTCTGGATTAGTTTTCTGCTCTAATTGTTCCAGCGGTTTATATTCAATGTCAGGCAAACCAAAGTTGTCCTCATCGTTATTTTGGTTTGTGTCGTTAATGTCATTTGCCATAGGTTGTATTATTTAACGAATATTACTACAAAGTAAAGTAAAATCTTCAAATAATCCCGATAGCTATCGGGATCAAAAGCTCCAGCTCGCTCCTATCATACCTTGAAACCCGCGAACAGGGTAATTAAGGTAGAGCTGATAGTTGCTCGATAACACATTATTCAATTGGATAAAAGCCGAAAATTGCTTCGATACAAAATAATTGACTTTAAAACTCAAATCAACCGCCACCGGCAAATCAACCAGTTGCTTTGCCTCCACATCCAAAGCTTTCATCCCTCCCAATGCATACATGTCTGCGTTCAATAATATCTTATTAAAGATATTGTATGAACTGTTTAAGGCGAATTTATAAGTTGGCCGATGCAATGCAGAGTTATTTAAATTTCCAACGGCTATTGAATAATCTGAAGCCGCCTGTGAGGCAATTGACGAAGAATAAGAGAAGATATCTCCACGTATCAATAACTTGAAAGCTTCATTGGAGTAACCTAGTTCCGCGTACAAGTTTACCTTTTGCGTTGCTCCATTATCATATAACACATTGAATTTTGAGCGATCTACAGAATCCGAAACATAGTAATACAGATTTTTCAAACTAGCAAAAGATGCTCCTGCTCCTGCAAATACCTTTCCTGCAATCTTACTTTTAATACCTCCGGCAAACTCAAGAGTACGATTGGTGTTGAATACCCCTTGATTCGCATTGAGCCACATGTTTTCTCTGGATAAAGAATGAAGAGTAACTTTATCAACATCCCCCGACAATGACGCAAATACTTCCGTGGCGGACGATAGATTATATCTTCCTGTGAGGTTGGGGTAAAGATGAACTCCCTTCTGACCACCGACCGTGTCATTCTCATAAACGATATTGGCACCCGCAGTGAGCGTTAGGTTTTCAACTCCTGTGTATTGATAGGCTGGCTTTGCCTTGAAGATATGACGTACACCAGGATTGATCAACGCATCTTTTCTGTTTATCAAAAAATAATCCGCATTAAGCATGAGAGTCCCTGTATTATTGATCTTGGTATCCGAAGTAAAATTAAAACCGATCTCTTGCTCACTAGCCTTGAATTGATCGGACAGGTTACTAAAACTTCCCTTCAAATTAAAATTGAAATTACCTGGTTTGGTATTCTCAACTTCTGCCCCCAAGCTAATCGTATTATAGTTTTGTTTTATGGAGCTACTTGAGACATCGGTGCCTGGTTTGTATCCATAGAAATGGCCCGCCTGATTTTCAAACTGCGCAAATCCCTGCGTGGTGAGCGTGTTGCCAATCCCTTTTCCAAACAATCTGATTTCTGTATTCCCACTTCCCGAGTTTCCATTGTCGACAGGTCCGTTCATGAAGCTGCGGTGGAAAAACTTCAATCCATAAAACTTGCTTTTATCGCGCTTGCTGGTAATGTAAGCCTCTCCATAGGGTGAAGCATAATTGCCAAACCCAGCGCTGACGTAATTGCCATAAATTTTAGAAATAGAAGGATCTTTTAACTTAAGTGGCTTGATTGATGGATTATAGTTCGGTGAATTAAAGGCAACGTCTTTGAACTGATACACAATCTCAGGCTTTATGGGTTCGGCCGCGCGCGGAGGAACTTTCTCAAAATTGCGGTTGGCAGTTGGCAACACGATCTCTTTCTTTTTTACAATTTCGATTTCCACTTTTGCAATCTCTCCTTCCCCTTCAGTCCATTGTTCTTTCTGGTCTTGTGCTAAAACTCTTGCGGTAGGTGCAAGCATAATCATCCCGAAAGAAAGAATTACAGAATTCAATATGAATAATAACTTCCTCATTTATCTTCGATCGTATCTTTAGGTTGACTCTCTTTTTTCTTAAGCTCCTCCTGGTCTAGTGCTTTTAATTTTACGCGCGCTTGTTGTTTGATGTCTTCCAATGGAAAATTATCAATGAGTGATTGCAACGTAGCTCGTGTTTGATAGCGATCCCCTACCGCCACATAGTAGTCAGAGAGTAAGAGGTAAGATTTACCGACCCACAGAGTGTAGGTTGAAAAATCAGTATTCAAGCTCACTAAAGTCTCATAGCATGATTTTAATTCTTTTGTCTTAAAGAAGATCTCGGCCAGCATATATTTTGCCTCGGCACTGTATTCGTCTTTAGCTGAATTAATGGTATTTAAAAATTCATCTTTGGCCGAGTCATAGTCACCCTTCGCCATAGCTGCTTTTCCCAAAAACAACGATGCCTTGCTTTGAGCGCCAGCGATAACACTGCCGTGATCAAGTATCTTTCTGGCGTAAACTTCAGCCGAGTCAAACTTGGCTGTCAAATAATAAGATTCCATCAGCCCATTCCATGCGTTAGAAAGATCCTTTTTATTGGAGGCGGCCTTGGCAAGGTCGGCATAAGCCGGAGCTGCCTTGGCATAGTTACCCGTTTTAAACTCTATTTCTGCTACCCTAGAAATAACCTTGTTGTAAAGAGAAAATTGCTTATTAGCTGCAAGGTCATAATAGATCGGGAGCGCATTGCTGTATTCCTTTAGGCGATACATTGATTCAGCCATGAAGTAACGCGCATCCGACAACTTCATACTTTCAGGATAGGATGCTATGAAATTCTGGAGCGTATTCTTGGCCTTTGCATATTCCTGATTGTCGTACAAATTTTTGGCGGCATCAAATTCCACCACCTCGACTCCTTTTGCATCAGGGTTTGCTTTTTTGAATAGCGCCAAATACTTGTCGAATTCTGAGGATCGATTAGCAAGATTCAAAGCCTCCTGCAACGGAAGGAGAACATCTTTCGCTGCCGGGTGGTTCTCATATTTTTCGACAACGGTGATGTAATCGTCAGATTCTTTTGAATACTCCTTAAGATTGAAATGAGAGGCTGCTCTCCTAACGTAGGCGTAGGGAGTAAACTTTGAAGCCTGGCTATTGACAATAACTTTTGTGTAACCATCTACAGCATCCTGTTATTTACCCTGTTCAAATTCGATTTGCGCAAACTGAAACTGAGCTTCATCTCGATACTGCGAATCAGGGTATTTGCTGATGGCAAGGGTTAATTCCTGTTCAGCCTCAGGATACTTTTGCAGTATACCAAATATCACACCTGCTTGCATGTGAGCATAATCTCCATCCACGGTATTTAGTTGATTGGCCTTTCGATAGTTGTTCAATGCATCCTGATAGGATTTATTTACGTAGTAGCAGTCTGCCAAACGTAATGTACCATCTGCCAAATTGGGTTGAGCCGAAGATGACTGTGCCACAAACTCCTTGAAATTAAACAATGCGCGATCGTATTCTTTTGTATTGAAGAATATGTAGCCAAGTCCATAACGGGCTTTTAGCCGATATATATTACCAGCCGAAGTCATATCAATGACTTTCAAATAGTGTTGGCTAGCCTTATCATTCTTCTTACCAATAGAGTAGGCTTCACCGCTCCAAAAGTTGGCTTCAACGGTGTAGTCATCATCAATTGGAAATGAAAGTGACTTTGAAAAATACTCTACCGCCAGGGGGTAGTCTCCGGAATTAAACAGCTCCAGCCCTTTTAACAGGGTGGCTTTTTGATAGGCGCGGTTCACCACCACGCCACGCTGAGGCAATGACTCTATATGTTCGATAGCCTTGTTAAAGTTGTTAGCATTAACATAAGCTTGCGACAATAATTCTTTAATTTCTTGTTGATGCTCTGACCGAGGGAATTGCTTTAACAGCTTTTCCATCTCATTAATGGCTTGATCGGGACGTCCCAAATCGTATGATATTTTCGAATATTGAAATGTTGCCTCCTCTACCAGTTTGGGATCTGGTAAATATTTTCTAGCAATATCGAAAGCCGTGAGAGCCATCGGCTTTTGTTTTTTCTTGAGATATAGTTGTCCTAAATAATAGGAGGAATAAAATCCTACCGAGTCCTTATCTGCGAAAGAAGACTTTAAATAGTCAAGGGCTTTGTCATCCTCACCTAACATATAAGCCGAATATCCGGCTCGTAACAAAACTGCCTTATTAACATTATCCGTTTTACCGTTGAGATATTTATCATATCCCACCAAGGCGTTTTTGTAATCCTTTACTTTGTAAGACGCTTCAGCAACCAAAAGCAAAATATCCGGGCCGTTGGCAAGACCATCACGATTGATAACCGTAGGAACATAAGCCAGAAGTGTATTGTAATCTTTTTGAGAATAGTAAACATTCGCAATCAGGTAAGGTACGATCGAGCTATATGAGTCGGATTGGTCGGCTCTTTTTAAATCGATCAACGCATTGGAGAAATCAGCCTGGCTGTATTCAACAAAACCTGCATAATAACTTGCGGCCGGACCGTATTGCCCACCCACAGTTTTTACGAAATTAAATTGGTCAAGGGCTTCCCTTAAAAGCTTCTGATTGAAATAACTATAACCCCATTTAAATCTTCCCTCCTGCTGCATGGCATTAGGTAAGGATGGAAACTCCACCTTTTCAAAGTAGGATGTAGCTTTCTTATAATTTTTACTATTGTAGAAATAGTTAGCCAAATCAAAATAAGCGAAAGTAGTTTTGGAACTGGAAGGGTACGCTTTCACAAAGTCAAGCATCTTCTTTTCTGAATCCGAATGATAGAGATTTACTGAGCACAGTGCCCGATAATATTCAGCATCTGATTTTTGAATTCCACCTGAAGGATTAAGCCGAAGGTATTGATTAAAATTTTCGAGGGCTGCGCCATACTGGTTTTTATTCAAAAGGTCGACTCCCGTATTAAATAGCCGTTCACTATTTTGTTGAGTCAACGTATTTTGAGCAAACGCATGCCCTGCCAATAAGATAAAAGCAGCGCACAAACTTTTCATGAAAAGTTTTTTCCTATAACAGGCGTAATTCGTTTTTATTGCGATTCTTAGTTTAAAAAATAAATCCACGCAAAAAATGTTGAAAGCATGAATATCAATGCATCAAAGCTAATAAAAATTGGAAGGCTGCAAATCAATTATGAATAAAAAGACGAAATAAACCAACCAGTGAGTTAGTAAATATTAATAGATGTAACCAACATTAGATTTCTAGTAATGTGATAGTTACAAAAGTTAGATATTATTAACACTTTAGATATAATTCTAATCAGTTCAGAATACAAAAGACCAACTGCTTTAGAATCTGACTCTCTCCCTCAGAGCCAGACCCTACACCTTTCAACTTCAGATCAGCAGATTTTAATAGTCCAATTGTCTCAATTGTTTTTGAAAGCGGATATCGCTGCGATGCCGCCAAGTAATCTTTTGCTACATATGGACTTATCTTAAGTGCCGCAGCCAAACCTTGAGACGACTTATCTCCTACACCATGTGACAGCATTACCCTATTGAAAAAAGAGTACAAAAAGGCTACGGTTGGAATAGCCGGATTCTTTTTTGGATTGGCTTCAAAATAGTTGACGATTTTTGCAGCAAGAAGTTTGTCCTTTGCAATGATTGCTTTCTGTAATTCAAAGATATTATACTCTCTACTGATCCCCACCTGATCTAGAACATGATTCACCGAAATCATTTCATCCTTCTTAGCACCGATCAAAACCTTCTCAATCTCATTCGATAGGCGGCTTAGGTCATTTCCCACATACTCAACTAGCAGTCGCGCTGCCTGATCCTCGATTTTATAATTCTTTGAAGAACAATAGTCGAGAACGAACTCAACTAATTGATTTTCATATAATTTTTTAAAGGTAGCTGAAGTAGTCAGTTGATCCGCCCTTTTGCCCAGTTCTTTTCTTTTATCCAGCGTCTTATGCTTATGACACAACACCAAAACAGTAGAAGGAACGGGCTTAGAAAAGTAATCAAGCATTAGTTTAGCTCCTTGTTCTTTGTTCAAATCCGGAATATCCTGAGCCTCTCTAACAATCACCACCTGACGCTCCGCCATCATCGGGAATCTCTTTGCAAAGTTGAGAATAGACACCACATTGGAGTCTTTACCATAAAGCACAACTTGGTTAAAACCTCTTTCAGCTTCAGTCAATGCATTTGCTTCTATATAATTGGATATGAGATCTATAAAGTATGTCTCTTCACCTTGCAATAAATACACGGGATTATACTT
>CAZNCO010000254.1:0-6595 GCA_964571345.1 uncultured Ohtaekwangia sp. | reverse complement strand
TTTTGCTGCACAGGCGCTACCTCCACCTTTTTATTGTCCTGCTTCACAATCGGCTGCGGTTCATCGAAGCTATAATCGTCAGTGCTTATTTCTCCATTGTTCTTTTTTGGCGGAGTAACTTTAGTCGTATCTGGCTTTACTTCTTGTTTTGGTTGGGGCTTCTTCACCGAATCCGTTCTTTCCTTCAATCGCGAATTAATCAAATCCTTGATAGAAGTAGGTTTCACCGGCTCCTTTTTTCTCCTCTCTGTAATCACTTTGGCTTGCAAAACCTCTTTACGTCTCGTAGAGGGTGTAAACACTTGCCGGCTAGCCTGAAAATTCTTGTCAACAAAAATATTTTCCGTTAAGTCTTGTGTCATCACAGCCGCCATCACATGACTATCAAATGCAATATCATAGTCCTTGATGCTGGAGTTAAAGTTAGTCACCTGCGAATATACTCCAGTCGACACATCATACCGGAAGAGGTTAATGATACCACGCTGATCACTCAGATAGAAAAAATTATGTTCGTCCATCGCGCGCGCGTGAAAATCTTTGCTCAGTGTATTTGTAACACGCTTCAAACGATTGGTTGTAGTATCTATATTAAACAGGAACAGATTGTAGTTTGGAGACAACTTCTGGAGTGCCTTCACATCGGTAGAAAGCGAATCATTAGTTCTATTAGAGCTTAATACAATTGTATTTGAATTAGGTATAAAAGCCGGATCGAGATCATCGAAGGTATCGTTGGTCAATCGTTTGGTTCTGTCTCTGCGACTGCTCAACAAGAAAAGATCATTCTGACCTTCAAAGTCGGCACTGATAATTACAAGTCTGCCATTGTTGGAGAAACTAAAACTGCGAATGTTGCTAAACTTATCAAGTTCGCGTGGAAGTTTACTCTTTGTTTTCAGATCATATAACCAAAAAACATATTGACCGTCTTTCACACCAATAACACCAAGTGTGTTGGGGTCTGACCAGCTCAGTAATGGAACACGGTAATCTACCGTTTGCCTGATCACCCGATTTCCACCTTGAATAATGACCGTTTCCTTACCATTCTCCAACGACTTCACTTTCACTACAAACTTTCCGCGGTCATTCTCGGCATACGCAATGCTTTTTCCATCAGGGCTGATTTTGACCGTTGTGTAGGTAACCTTGTGGTGACCTTGAGAGGTAAGACGAAGCGAATCGGATTGCGGGCGATAATTTTGAGCGGTTCTTTTTTCCATTCCATTATAAAATTCTCTCCAGTCTATCATCAGTTGCTTGAACGAAACACCTAATGTGATCTGGATACTCTTCTCTTCATTGCGAATGATGCGCGTATAATTAAGAATATTATTGATACTGCTCTTCCCATATCTTTCTACGATATAATTCCAGATGGATTGCCCTACAAGTGCAGCATCCTTCCCTTTTAAACGAAGCGCCTTGTTTATTTTTTTTGTCTTTACCAACTGCCGCACATAGTCATCCATCTCTTCGTTCCATCCGTGCGCTACGTAATATGATGTTCCGCTGATAAACCATTCCGGAAGGTTTAACAACACAGAACTTTGAAACATATCTTTCAGGCTTCCCCCAAACATCATTTCATTCACCATCAAGTCAGACATCTTGAAGACGAGCTCTTCTTTAAATTCCTCAAGATTTCCAGGGTGGGCAATTTCTACGTACGGTTTTATAAATTCCGTCTCGCCATTTACATTGAAACGTGAGTGATTAAGCCCCACGTTGCTCTGCTGTAAATCAGTGATCGAGTTATAAAGAAATACTTTAGTCTTTTGATAAGGATAGAATCCAAGCAAATCGGTTATCCGGTCAAATTCTCCTTCAAGATATTGAAGTGCTTCTTGTGCCAGTTTTTTGCGTTCACCATAGAAATAAACATCAAAATTTTCTGAGCTCAGATATTTCCAATTAAACTTTTTGTATTGGATGCGGTTCATCCCGTAAGTCTCTCCGGCCCGCTGCCCGTATGCGTCAAAAAGAACCAAAAATAAAAACAGCCCACCTAACAGCCTTACACCTTTTATCATCATAAATAGCATTAACTCAACCCCGAATATAACGGATAAAATCGGTGAATATTTACTTCTGTCGTTATTTCGTGTTCTCCGTTCAACCATCCTGCCAAATGGTTTGAAAAATAGGGCGCGAGGCTTACTCCTTTTGTTCCTAAGCCATTAAATATGATCGCATTTTTGTGGTCCGGATGAGCACCTAAAATGGGTCTACGATTAGGGGTAGTTGGTCGCACACCCCACTTACAACCTACCCCAAGAAAAGGTATGGACAACAGTGCCTTGAGTTTGCTCTCAATCTCCTGTTTCCCCTTTTCAGTTACGCCCATTTCAAAAGGAGGCTGCTCGTACGTGGCGCCAACATTAAACTTTTTACCCTCAAAAGGAACCACATATACGCCTCTATTGAAAATCGCTTTCGGCCACTGATTCATTTCAATCTCAAGAACCTCGCCCTTCATGGGGTGAACCGGCACCCAGTTAAAAACCGGATTAAAATTTACCCGTGCTCCTTCGCAAAAAAGAATTTGCTTAGCCTCCAGTTCCTGATAAGCGACTTTTGCAGGAGCGATTTGAAGATCACCGTAGTTAAATTCAACTTCTCTGAATTGGTTTCTAGTTTTCAAAAATTTTCTCACGCTGATCAGAAAAGCATTCACATCTAGATATCCGGAATAATTGATGAGCAATCCCCCAAAAGGGTTATTAACCTGATCGGGCCATTTCGGAGCAGTGTATATTTCTTTTACAAAATCTCTGACAGACGGATTCTCACTTCGCGCCATCCAATCATTTTGCTCCTCGGTGGATTCAAAAGGTCTGTAAATCGGAATTTCATAGAGGAATTTTTCGTCCAGGGTCTTTTCTGCCTCGCGATAAAATTCAAACAAGTATGGAAACAACTTTTCTGCCAGCCATGATTTCTTCAGAAACTTACCTGTGATTGGATTAAACAGCCCGGCAGCCACCACCGAACATCTATTTTCAGAAGGCCGATCAATAACCATTACTTTCGCCCCGCGCTTGATCAGCTGCAAGGCTGCACAAGAACCAGCCAAACCTTGACCAACGATAATATAATCGACTTTCGTAGTAATATTCTTTTGAGGCAAATATCCTTTAAATTATTCACCGCTTCTATAATTTTTTCAATTGTGAGAACTTCCTTCACTATTTTTATAAAAAACTCCCCTTATGAAGAGATCACTAGCCCTCGCCTTTTTGTTTCTTTTCTGTCTTCAAATGCATGCGCAGAAAACAAAACCCGAAGTTTTAAAATCAATTGACGGCAAGTTTGACTTCTATTCAAACATTGCTCAGAAAATCTGGGGCTTCGCAGAAGTTGGCTTTCAGGAATCGCAAAGCTCGGCATTGTTACAACAAACTTTAAAAGACGCAGGCTTTGAAGTGCAGGCAGGAGTTGCCGGGATGCCTACAGCATTTGTAGCGACCTATGGCAGCGGTAAACCCGTGATTGGAATTTTAGGAGAGTATGATGCCCTTCCGGGAGTAGCACAGGAAGCGTCTCCTGAACTTAAACCCATTGCAGGACAAAAGGCAGGACATGCCTGTGGCCATCATTTGTTTGGAACAGCCTCGTCTGCAGCTGCCATTGCCGTAAAAGATTGGCTGATTGCCAACAAGAAATCAGGCACGATAAAATTCTTTGGTACTCCCGCAGAAGAGGGCGGCTCGGGGAAAGTTTACATGGTGCGTGAAGGAATGTTCAATGGCGTAGACTTGGTTTTTCATTGGCACCCCGGTAGCAAAAACTCTGCGGCTTACGGCACATCTCTTGCCAACAAATCAGGCAAGTTTAGATTTTATGGCATTGCTTCTCATGCGGCTGCCTCTCCTGAGCGAGGTCGATCGGCTTTAGATGGAGTAGAAGCCATGGATGCCATGGTGAATATGCTGCGTGAACATGTTGACGATCAAACACGCATTCACTATGTGATTACGCGCGGTGGCGAAGCGCCTAATGTAGTACCCGCTTTCGCAGAGGTATACTATTACGTGAGACACCCCGATCCCTCAGAAGTAAAAGCAACTTGGGATTGGGTAACCAAAGCGGCACAGGGAGCATCGATCGGAACAAACACACGATTTGAAGTGGAAGTTACCGGAGGGGTTTACAACCTTCTTCCCAACGAAGCGCTTTCAAAAGTGATGGACGAGAACTTACGGCTTGTGGGTGGATACTCACTCTCTGCTCCGGAAAAAGAATTCGCCACAAAAATTCAACAGACATTCTCAACCAAGGCATCGCTTGAATCTACAAACGAAATTGAAAAATTCCGTGAGGACACAGATAAAAACGGAAGTACAGACGTAAGCGATATCAGTTGGGTTGTACCTACAGCTGGACTTAGCACTGCTACCTGGGTGCCTGGAACGGCAGCTCATAGCTGGCAGGCCGTAGCCGCAGGTGGGATGTCCATCGGCAAGAAGGGAATGATAGTGGCTGCCAAAACATTGGCCGGAACAATGATAGATGCTTTCACCAATGCAAAAATTACAGAAGACGCCTGGAAAGAATTCAAGAAACGTACCGGAGATAATTTCAAATACGAGCCATTGATTGGCGACCGTAAGCCAGCGCTTGATTATCGGAAATAGTTTTTTCCTTTTTGATCTGAAAAGATTTCAGATTATGCCAGGTGATTAGGAATAGCAATCGTAACGGTAGTGCCAACACCATACTTGCTTTTCACTTCAATTGCTCCCTTTAGCTTGTCAATAATCTTTTTCACGATATAAAGGCCAAGCCCATTACCCTTACTCTTCTCATTGGCGCGAAAGTACATTTCAAATATTCGCTGTTGGTAAATTTCGTCAATGCCCTGGCCATTGTCTTCAAAGACCAGCACGACTAAACCATCCTGATCCATGGCGCTGATTTTTAAAAAAGGATGAGGAAGCGCACTGAAAGCAATAGCGTTTTCAATCAAGTTCTGAACTATAATTTTGATAAGGGCCGGGTAAGAATGAAATGGCTTCTTCAAGCTCAAGTCTATCTTCACCTCCAATTGCTTACTCTGTATTTCGTCTCTGAAGTAATCCAATTCAACCTGGAGAATCTCTTTAAGCAGTACTTCGCTGTAAATCAACTCCTGCGATCCGATCAAGCTGATGGATTGAAGTTTGATAAGCATCTTATCAAGGCTATGAGCAGTTTCATTTACTTTATTAAACAGTTCAAGAGCCATCGGATCTTTCACCGTAACTTTTGCCACTTCCGCCAAGCCCATAAAAGTGGTGAGAGGCCTTCTGAAATCATGTGATGAGCGATAAAAGAAAGTATCGAGCTCATGATACGCTGCCCGCAGCTCTGCTGTTCGTTCTTTAATTTTTTCTTCGAGGTCTTCATTAATCCGACCAATGGTATAGTTGCTCTCTGCCAACTCCTCTGCCTGAGCCTGAATCTCTTCCTTCTGTTCTGCGATCTCGCGGTTTAGTTTGTACAGCGCTTCATTGGCTTCTCGTAGCTCTTCGGATTGCGCAGTTATTTCTTCATTCTGTTCGGACACCTCGCGATTGAGTGACCTTACTTTTCGGTAGTAACGGAAAATTACATAAACTACTACTCCAAACACCATCAGCAGAACTACCGTTATTGCAATCACAATTTCACGCTGACGAATCGAACGCTGTTGCTGCTCGAGTTTAACCTGTTGCAATTCTTTTTGCTGGCCCAATAGTTTTATTTCATTTTCTTTTTGGTCCAGTTCATAGTCATATTCTAATGTAAGGACCCGGTTAGTCGAATTCTTACCCAAAATAGAATCGCGTAAACTCTCATACTTGAAAGAGTAATTCAGCGCTTCCCGCAATTTCGACTCCGCCACAAATAGATCACGCTTATTCTTAAAGATGTCCATCAGAATATTAGCCGCTGCTATTTTCCGCGCCAGCACTTCTCCCTTTTCCAAAAAATAGGCTGCTTTCTGAAAGCTTCTCATTTTTATGTACAACTGTCCGAGGCTTTGATAAGAATAACACAGCCCGATGCCATGCTGCATCGTCTCTTCAATCGCCAGGCTCTTCAGATCAAACTCCTCGGCTTTACCGAAGTCTCCCTGGTGTTCGTACATGATACCAATGTTGAGCAGGGTACTGGCTATCCCTTGCTTGTAATCATTCTTTTGACGGATTTCAAGCGCTCTATTGTAGTAACCCAGGGCATTTGAAAATTCTGAATTCCGATCCGCCAGCAGGCCCAATAAATTATACGCTGAAGCTTCTTCGAGTTGTTGATTGTGTTTGATTGCAGAGGTGAGCGCCTTATTGATAAACTCGTGAGAAAGCTGATCATTTTCCATGAGATAGTACACCCATGAAATCCTGAAAAACAATTTTGTTCGCTCGCGTTCAAAATGATTCTGATCAATAATCCGGAGTGCCTGAAAATAGTATTTACGACTGAGCTCATAATTAGACATATCGGATTGTGTATACCCTATTTCCATCAGCAGGTTCACATAGTAAAAAGAATACGGCTTTCTCTATAAGTAGGTCTTTGCGAGTGAACATAAGCGAAGCGAATTCTTAAGGTTACCCAAATTGGCTTCAAC
>CAZNCO010000253.1:0-6619 GCA_964571345.1 uncultured Ohtaekwangia sp. | reverse complement strand
TGGTATTCTCAAATTAGCTCAATTTGCAAGAAACCAGCAGACATACTGCGGATATCCTGCGGTCATTATGGGAACGTCATGGGGACATACCCGGGGGAAAGGGAGCTCTTATAGCGATTCAATCTGCCGCAGGTCCAAATCGGAATAAATTGTTTAGTCAACGCGCTTTCATACTTGTTGTTGCCCTATATTTGGCGCAGCTAAAATAAAGATGGCAATGAGATCCTCGTGGTGGAAAATTCTCTGTGTTGTATTGTTGGTTTACACCGTAGCAGGCGGAATTCTGATGGACGTTCCGCGTTTGGATATCGTGAACGAAACCATTCGAGGGTTATACTTTCATGTACCGATGTGGTTTGGTATGGTGGTATTATTTGCTGCCTCGCTCGTCTACTCGATAAAATATTTGAAAGACCCGCAGCGCAGTTTTGATATCTATGCAAATGAGTTTGCCATCGTTGGAACAACCTTTGGAATCCTTGGTATCCTTACAGGAATGGTGTGGGCCAACTATACCTGGGGCTCTCCCTGGCATGGAGACCCGAAGCAAAATCTTGCAGCGATTGCTTTGCTGGTTTACTTTGCCTATTTCATTTTGCGAGGATCCATCACAAACGATGAGCAGCGCGCAAAACTGAGTGCCGTGTACAGCATCTTTGCTTTTGTGGCCATGATCGTTCTGGTCTTCATCATTCCTCGAATGACCAGCAGTATGCATCCCGGCAACGGTGGCAATCCTGGATTTAACATGTATGATCTCGACAGTAAAATGCGGCTTGTTTTTTATCCTGCGGTGATCGGTTGGATCTTGCTCGGAGTATGGATCAGCTCATTGAGAATCCGCATCAAATTAATTGAAGAAAAATTAGAAGATTGAGTATGAAAAAAGTCGCGCTTTCCATCATGTTTATATTTTCATTGCTTGCAGCCAGCGCCCAAAGTCCTGCCATGGCTGATACCATGCGCTCAGAAGGAAAAATCTATGTAGTGGTTGCGATCCTTGTAATCATTCTCCTCGGACTAATTGGCTTTGTGGCAGTTACTGATCGAAAAGTTTCTAAAATCGAAAAACAGTTGGAAAACAAGGGCAAATAGCACCTTCCAATCCCAATTTCCTTCCTTCGTAATTTCTATTTTCGGACAACATTGAACCGATTTTAGCTTAAATTTGTGCCTCGTTTTAGATTGAATGGTTCCAAAACCATAAATCTAAAATTCATAAATCTAAAATCTCAAAAATGAAGCTCTCCTATATAATTGCTATTGGCGTGATTGCGGTGGCCATTGGCATATTGGTTATAACAGCCGGTGATGCCAGCACATACGTGGATTTTAATCAAGCCCAACAAATTGCGTCTGGCGGAAACTCAACTCCGATACATGTGGTAGGCCAATTAAAAAAAGACAGCGCTGGCCACGTGGTTGGTCTTGAGAAAAGTGTTGATAACCTTTCATTCTCTTTCATTCTTGTAGACGAAAGCAAAAAGGAACAAAAGGTTTATTACAATGAACCCATGCCTGCAGATTTCCTGCGAAGTGAAAAAGTAGTAGTGGTGGGCGGTTACAAAAACGATCAGTTCGTAGCCAAAAAAATCCTGTTGAAATGTCCTTCCAAATACCAGGAGCAAAAACTAAATGCCGGTGTTTAAGCTATTCGACCATGACTAAATTGAAAATTTGAAAATGGACTGTTTTTCTGATTATCAATTTTCAAATTATCTAATCTTCAAATCTTCAAATTAAATGCATTATTTCATCGGCAACCTTGGACACTTTTTTGTAATTGCTTCATTGGTTGCGTCTGTTGTGAGTGCTTTTGCCTACTGGAAGAATTTATATGGAAATAATGAAGTAAAGCAAGGCTGGCTTGCCAACGCGCGCGCGGCTTTTTACTTGCATTCTCTTTTTGTTCTGGGTATTGTCGTTTCCCTTTTCGTTATCATCTATCAGCATTACTTCGAATATCACTACGCCTACAGTCACTCATCGTTGCATCTGCCAGGGCAGTATATGGTCTCGTGTTTTTGGGAAGGGCAGGAAGGAAGTTTTTTACTTTGGATGTTTTGGCAAGCCATTCTCGGAATTATCCTGATCCGCACACAGCGCGAATGGGAAGCTCCTTCCATGATTGAATTTGCACTTGTTCAGGCATTCATAGCCTCCATGATTTTAGGAGTTGTAATCCCCGGAATTGATTTTAAGATTGGCAGCTCTCCATTTATTCTGTTGCGTGACGCAATGGTTGACCCCATTTTCAAAATGAATCCTGATTTCATTCCGAAAGATGGAAATGGATTAAATCCTCTGCTACAAAATTATTGGATGGTGATTCACCCTCCTACTCTATTTCTTGGCTTTGCACTCACGCTTCCGCCATTTGCTTTTTGCATTGCGGGGCTGTGGCAAAAGAAATACACTGAGTGGATTAAGCCTGCATTGCCGTGGTCGCTCGCGGGCGGAGCAATTTTAGGACTCGGAATTTTAATGGGTGGCTACTGGGCATATGAAACACTCAACTTTGGTGGCTATTGGAACTGGGACCCTGTAGAGAATGCTGTCTATGTTCCATGGCTTATACTCATTGCTGCCATTCACTTGATGATGAATTACAAGGCAAGCGCAACGGCACTGAAGAGCACCATGATTCTGGTGATCTCGGTTTTTATTTTGATTTTGTATTCCACCTTTCTTACCCGCAGTGGAGTGCTAGGAGATGCCTCCGTTCACTCTTTCACAGACTTAGGACTTTCAGGGCAATTACTGATATACTTATTATTCTTTACTGCTTTCGCAATTGTATTGACGGCCATTCGCTGGAAAGAAATTCCAAGCATGGAAAAAGATGCTTCAGTGTACACGCGGGAGTTTTGGATTTTCTTAGGAGCTACTGTTTTATGTCTGATGGGATTCCAGGTATTGGTACCCACTTCCATTCCGGTGTACAACAAATTTGTTGGCCTCTTTGGCATTCATTCCAATATGGCACCTCCTGCCAATCAGATTGAATTCTATTCGAAATTTCAGTTATGGTTTGGTGTTGCTGTTGCCCTTGTTTCGGCTACGGGGCAATTCTTTTGGTGGAAAAAACTTGAGAAGGAAGAACTGAAAAAAGAATTCACCATGCCTTTTGTTTATACGATGGTGATTTTTGCAATCATCATTGCCATCGCAAAAGTTTATCAGCCATCGTATTTAGTTCTGACACTTGCAGGAGTTTATCTCATTGTCTCCAATGCAAAAGTCATTATGCGTGTGATCAATGTAAACCCATCGCTCTCGGGTGGTGGCATTGCACATGTTGGTGTCGGGTTAATGTTAATTGGTGTTCTCTTCTCTGCTGGTTATTCAAAAGTTGTTTCGCTCAACAACAATGGATTATTGCTGAACAAAGAAATGGGTACCGATTTCAATCGCGACAATCTTCTGCTTTTTATCAACGAGCCAAAATCGATGGCCGGATATGAAATTGAATACCGCAGCGAAAATCTTGAGTTGAGAAATAAAAATGGCTTTGTAAGAAAGAATGACATCTTACCAACAAATGACCCTTATAAAGTAGTTGCATATAAAGACATTTTATATCAAGGCAAAAAATTATATAATTCCAAAGATACCATTGAGGTATATCCGGAAAATACCTATTACGAAATAGAGATGCGTAAAAATGGCAAAGTGGCCGCTACTCTTTATCCCCGCATCCAAATCAATCCGGCTATTGGCGGGTTCCTTGCCTCACCGGATATTAAAAGAAATTTTGATCGCGATATCTATACGCACGTTTCTGCAACTATGAATCGGGAGGAAGAAGCCGAATGGGGAAAGATGGAAGAACTAACCGTAAAGATCGGCCATGAGTTTTTTGTAAATGACTACGTAGCCGTGCTTCGGGAGATCAAGCGCATTGATGAAATCGAAGGTCTTCCGCTTACCGCAGAAGATGTGGCAGTGAAGGCCAAAATTGAAGTGAAGGGAGAGCATGAATCATTCTATGCTGAGCCTATTTTTCTGATCAAAGACAAAAGCCAGGTAGGAAGAATACCTTCGGAGATTAATGACCTTGGCGTAAAAATTACGTTGCTCAACATTCATCCTCAAACGAACGAGTTTTCATTAGGATTGAATGCACGCCAAAAAGATTGGGTGGTGATCAAGGCGCTTGAAAAACCCTACATCAACATCTTATGGCTTGGCACAGGTATATTAATGATTGGCTTTGGTGTAGCTGCAGTAAGAAGGTTCAAAGAGTTCAAGAGCTAATCGATTTAGTCGTTAAAGCTTTTTGTAGTTAATTTACGATTCGATAAAACTAAATTTTGCTAAATGAAGATTGCTGTTATTGGTACCGGTTACGTTGGCTTAGTGACAGGTACGTGCTTTTCAGAAACAGGAAACACTGTAACCTGTGTAGATATAGATCCCTTCAAAGTAGAGAAACTCAAAGCTGGCCAGATGACAATTTATGAGCCAGGCCTTGATATATTATTTGAAAGGAACATTAAGCAAAACAGGCTCAACTTCACTACCAACCTTGCAGAAGGAATTGAGGGTGCTAAAATTATTTTTCTCGCACTGCCCACACCTCCGGGTGAAGACGGCTCCGCAGATTTAAAATATGTGCTCGGAGTGGCCGAGCAACTTGGATCTTTGTTAAAAGACTATGCTGTAGTGGTTGATAAAAGTACAGTGCCTGTAGGCACAGCTGAAAAGGTGCATACAAAAATTGCACTCAACGCTAAAGTACCTTTTGATGTGGTTTCCAATCCTGAGTTTTTACGCGAAGGTGTTGCAGTGGAGGACTTCATGAAACCAGAACGCGTAGTAATTGGCACTTCTTCCGATCGGGCAAAAAAATTAATGGAGACATTGTATGCGCCATTTGTGCGCCAGGGAAATCCCGTGATCTTCATGGATGAGCGTTCTGCTGAGTTAACCAAATATGCAGCTAACTCTTTCCTCGCAACCAAAATTTCTTTCATGAACGAGATCGCCAACCTGTGTGAGAAGCTTGGCGCGGATGTAGACATGGTGCGCAAAGGAATTGGAACAGACAGCCGCATCGGAAAAAGATTTTTGTTTCCAGGGATAGGCTATGGCGGAAGCTGCTTCCCAAAAGATGTGCAAGCGCTGGTGAAATCATCTGAACAAGTTCAATATGATTTTAAAATATTGGATGCGGTGATGGAGATCAACGCCAAGCAAAAAACCAAGCTTATTCCAAATCTTTTGAATCATTTTAAAAATGATCTGAAAGGAAAAACAATTGCCATGTGGGGATTGTCCTTCAAACCACATACGGATGACATTCGGGAAGCTCCGGCATTGGAAAACATAGATGCTCTTTTGAAAGCAGGGGCTATTGTGAAGGTGCATGACCCTGAAGCGATGGAAAACGTGAAGAGAATTCTGGGCGATAAGATCACCTACTGCAATTCACCTTATGAAGCTGCCACCAAAGCAGATGCTCTTTTCATTGCTACCGAGTGGGAAGAATTCCGTGCTCCAGATTTTGAAAAGCTTTCTTCTCTTCTGAAAAACAAAGTGATTTTTGACGGTCGCAATCTGTACGATCTATCAGAAGTTAAAGCTCAAGGATATACTTATTACAGCATAGGACGAAAAACAATTTATGGCTAAACCGAGAATACTTATTACGGGCGCAGCAGGATTTCTAGGATCTCACCTGTGTGATCGTTTCATCAAAGAAGGATATCATGTGGTGGGGATGGATAACCTGATCACCGGTGACCTGCGCAACATTGAACATTTATTCAAGCTTGCCGATTTTGAATTTTACAATCACGATGTTTCCAAATTCGTGCATGTGTCGGGCGAGCTTCAATACATTTTACATTTCGCTTCGCCCGCAAGCCCCATTGATTATTTGAAAATACCTATTCAAACGCTGAAGGTTGGATCACTAGGTACACACAATTTGTTGGGATTGGCGCGATCCAAGAAGGCAAGGATATTGGTAGCCTCCACCTCAGAAGTATATGGAGATCCAACGGTTCATCCACAGACGGAGGAGTATAATGGAAATGTAAACCCAGTTGGTCCGCGCGGAGTATATGATGAAGCCAAGCGCTTTCAGGAAACTGTAACGATGGCGTATCACACGTACCACAATTTGGAGACTCGTATTATCCGAATCTTTAACACCTACGGGCCACGCATGCGCCTCAATGATGGACGTGTATTGCCTGCATTTATTGGTCAAGCATTGAGAGGCGAAGACCTTACTATTTTTGGAGACGGTAGTCAAACGAGATCATTCTGTTATGTAGATGATTTGGTTGAAGGAATTTATCGTTTGCTTTTGTCAGATTATTCGCTGCCGATGAACATTGGTAATCCAAGCGAAATCACGATCAAAGAGTTTGCCGAAGAGATTATTAAATTGACGGGAACCTCTCAGAAGATTGTGTATCATCCTCTACCAAAAGATGATCCCAAGCAACGGCAACCAGATATTACAAAAGCAAAGAAGATTTTAGGTTGGGAACCAAAAGTGAGCCGCGAAGAAGGGTTGAAGATCACTTACGAGTACTTCAAATCTCTACCGAAAGAAGTTCTTTATCACCGCGATCATAAGAATTTTGACGACTACGTAAGGTAGTAG
>CAZNCO010000252.1:0-6630 GCA_964571345.1 uncultured Ohtaekwangia sp. | reverse complement strand
GTGCATAACGGCTTACGATCCCATTTCCATGATCAATATCGATATAGTTACCAAGCCCTGCCCCGAGCGTGGAGCGGCTAAAGCTCAGCACCTTTCCATTGCCGGCAGCCAATACTTCTGTTCCTTTTGTGAAGCTTAAGTCAATTCCATCATGATGATATTTTCCCTTGTGAAATGGATTGATGCGAATGCCAAAACCGGAAATAAGGTTTTCCAGTTTTATGTTAGCAATTGGCGCAGCAGAAGGGAGGTTCATCAATTTCGCCACATCCGATTCGTTGATTGAAATGTTGCCGCCAAACAACCTATTATTGGCTGTGGCTTTTAGCTTAATCTTTGAAGACTGGTTTTTAAGATAATCAATTTGGCCAGTCATGTCGTTTGGATTAGGCAAAGCATCCGCATTTGAAGCAGGTTTTTCCAACGGAGCCTCAAATAGTTGCTCATACAAATTTGCCTCTTGTGTTTGCAGATTTTGAAGAAGGTCTTTCGCCTCAACAAGTTGTGAGGCAAAGGACGCCTTGTATGTAATCAGGTTCTGGTTTTCTTCCTTGAGAGACTTTTCCAGATCGGTTTCGATAACCTGATTTTGTAAAATATTCAGGCCGAAAAAAAACAGGCACCCAAATGACAAGTAAGCGATGAATGAACCTAATAGTCGCCAAATGGAAAAGCGAACCCGCTCATATCGAAGGGTTTTCTTGTCAAATCGGAACTGCGGTTTAGGCATCTCTATTATTAACAGTAAAAAGTAAACAGGGCTTTTTCCTTTTTTATGCCCTTCATAACGCTAATTTTGCGGTTTCGGGGCGTTTCAATCCCGCAAGATAAAAAAAATATCAACTTACACCGATTGCACCTGTGATGGATTCAGCTACTATTCGAAGGAAATTTCTAGAGTTTTTTGAAGGAAAAGGACATAAAATTGTACCTTCTGCACCTCTTGTATTGAAAAATGATCCCTCTCTGCTCTTTACCAATTCTGGTATGGTGCAGTTCAAAGATAATTTTCTTGGCAACACCATCCCTCAACATAAAAGAGTTGCTGATACCCAAAAATGTCTTCGCGTAAGCGGTAAGCATAACGATTTGGAGGATGTAGGTTTTGATACCTATCACCACACTATGTTTGAAATGCTGGGCAACTGGAGCTTTGGTGATTATTTTAAAAAAGAAGCCATTGCATGGGCCTGGGAGTTGCTCACTGAAATTTACGAACTGCCGAAAGACCGACTGTATGTTTCTGTTTTTGGTGGCGATGCAAAAGACAACCTTCCGGTGGATGAAGAAGCGAAGGAATTATGGAAGACATTTGTAAATGAAGACCGGATCATTCACGGAAAAAAGAAGGATAATTTTTGGGAGATGGGTGAGAGTGGCCCTTGTGGTCCTTGCTCAGAAATTCACATTGACTTGCGTCCTGAAGACGAAGTGAAAAAGAAGCCGGGCAAAGAATTAGTGAATGCAGATCATCCGCAGGTTGTTGAGATATGGAACCTGGTATTCATTCAATTCAATCGACTTGCTTCGGGTGCTCTTGAGCCGCTTCCTGATAAGCACGTTGACACTGGCATGGGCTTCGAGCGCTTGTGCATGGCCATCCAAAAGAAGACTTCCAACTATGATACAGATGTTTTCCGTCCGTTGATGGATTTCATCTCACTCCATGGTGGCGAGTACAAATATGGAAGTGATAACAAGAAAGATATTGCTGTTCGCGTAATGGCCGACCATATCCGTGCGGTGAGTTTTGCTATTGCCGATGGACAATTGCCGAGCAACACGGGTGCCGGCTATGTGATCAGAAGAATTCTGAGAAGGGCCGTGCGCTATGGATTTTCTTATCTGAATTTCAAAGATCCTTTCATGTATCGTTTGGTGCCATTGCTGGCTTTGCAATTGAAAGATGTGTTTCCAGAGTTACACAAGCAAGAAGACTACGTTGCTAGAGTTATCCATGAAGAAGAGATCTCGTTCTTGAGAACGTTGGACCGTGGTTTGAAAAGAATGGAAACGATTACTGAAGTTGTTTCAGGCGAGCAGGCTTTTGAATTATACGACACTTTTGGTTTTCCTTTTGATTTGACTTCTTTGATTGCCAGGGAGAAGGGGTTCACCGTGGACGAAAAGGGATTTCAGGAAGAAATGCAAAAACAAAAATCGCGCTCGAAAGCAGATGCAGCCAAGGAAACAGGCGATTGGGTTTTGGTTGGAGATGATAAAAAAACAGAATTCATCGGCTTCGAAAATCTGGAAAGTGAAATCAGAATTGTGAAGTACAGAAAGGTAAAACAGAAGAATACAGAATTCTTTCAGTTGGTGTTTGATAAAACTCCGTTCTATGCTGAAAGTGGTGGCCAGGTAGGGGATACCGGGATAATTGAATCCATCAACGAGAAAATTCAAATCATCGACACCAAAAAAGAAAATGATTTGATCGTGCATTGGGCCGAACGTCTTCCGGAAAGTATTTCGGCATCCTTCTTTGCGCGGGTAGACAAACGCAAGCGTGAACTTACTATGAGCAATCACTCGGCTACGCATTTGCTTCACGCTGCATTGAGAAGTGTTTTAGGAAAACACGTTGAGCAGAAAGGTTCATTGGTAAATGAAAAAATCCTACGCTTCGACTTCTCTCATTTTGCTGCGATGACGCATGAAGAGATTTCAAAAGTAGAGAGTATCGTTAATGAAAAAATTCGCGAAAACATTGAGCTAAACGAGCAGCGCAATGTGCCAATCGAAAAAGCGAAGTCCCTTGGAGCGATGGCATTGTTTGGCGAAAAGTATGGTGAGTTTGTGCGTGTGATCACGTTTGACCCTAAATATTCTGTTGAATTATGTGGTGGTACGCACGTGAAGGCTACCGGCAATATCGGTTTGTTTAAAATAGTTTCTGAAAGTTCAGTTGCAGCCGGTGTGCGCAGGATTGAGGCCGTTACATCCGAAGGTGCATTTGATTATTTCAACCAGTCGCTCTCACTTTTGCAGGAGATGAAAGCACTGTTGAAGAACCCAAAAGATACAATGTCGTCACTTCAAAATCTGATTGAGGAGAAGCACGCTCTTGAAAAGAAACTTGAGGCCATAAATCAGGAGCAAGCCAATACATTGAAAGACAACCTCGCCACAAAGGCTGTAAAATCAAATGGTCACACCCTGATACTTGAGAAAGTGACTGTTCCGAATGCTGATACGCTAAAGAATATCGCGTATGCCCTTCGCAATCAGTTCGAAGATTTGTTGTTGGTGCTCGCAGCTAATGTAGACGGCAAGCCCCAAGTGGCTGTGATGATCGGAGAAAAACTTGCGGCCACTAATAAATTTCACGCTGGCAATATGGTGAAAGAACTTGCAAAAGAGATTGACGGTGGTGGAGGCGGGCAACCATTCTTTGCCACAGCAGGTGGTAAGAATCTTGGAGGTTTGAATTCGGCTTTGATCAAGGCAAAGAGTTTGATTGGGTAATTCTTTGCGAAACAGATCATGAATAAATATGAAGTAGTTATTGGGTTGGAGGTGCACGCGCAACTTCTCACAAAGAGTAAAATTTACAGTGGGGATGCCAATAACTTTGGTGATCCTCCTAACCAAAACATTAGTGTTATTACACTTGCGCATCCGGGAACACTACCTAAGTTGAATAAGAAGGCGGTGGAGTTGGCGATCAAAATGGGAATAGCTTGCCATAGCAAAATTTCAGAATACCAGATTTTTGATCGCAAGAACTACTTCTATCCTGATTTACCGAAAGGCTACCAACTTACGCAAGACCGCACACCCATTTGCGTGGGTGGATATATTACAATTGATTCAAAAGGAGGAGAGAAGCAAATTAAATTGAATCGGATTCATATCGAAGAAGACGCAGGGAAATTGATTCATGTTGATAATGAAAGTGATTCATTGGTGGATTATAACCGCGCAGGCACTCCATTGATTGAGATAGTGACAGAACCTGTGATTCAAAGTGCTGAAGATGCCGGTGCGGTGCTTGCGCAAATACGGCAGATCGTAAAATATCTCGGTATCTGTGATGGCAATATGGAAGAAGGTTCCCTCCGCTGCGATGCCAACGTTTCGATGCGGTTGGCTGGATCAACCGTGCTTGGAAAAAAAGTGGAAGTGAAGAACATGAACTCCATTCGCAATCTGCAAAGAGCCATTGAATATGAGATGGTGAGACAGACAAACCTTTTGAAGAAAGGTGAACCAGTAATTTCTGAAACCAGAACTTTCGATGCCGGCAGCGGAAAGACTTTCGGAATGCGCACCAAAGAAGAATTAAACGATTACAGGTACTTTCCTGATCCGGATTTGAGCCCACTCCATGTTTCAAAAGAGTGGCTAAATGAAATTACGGCCTCCATGCCTCAACTTCCACGCGAGCTGCGACATAAATTTATATCTGTCTATGGATTGCCTGAATACGATTCAGGAGTATTGACGGAAAGCAAAGAATTAGCGGAGTATTTTGAGTCGGTTAGCCAAAAGATCAAAAACTACAAATCGGTTTCAAATTGGTTGATGGGACCGGTAAAATCCTGGCTTAATGAAACCGGAAAAGAAGCTGATCAGTTTCCCGTGTCTTCGCAAACTATGGCGGCTTTAATTTTGTTGGTAGAGGAAGGTAAATTGAGTTTTGCAAATGCTTCACAAAAAGTCCTGCCTAAATTGATGATTGACTTACAAGCGACACCGCTAAGTGTTGCAAAAGAGCTAAATTTGATACAGGATAGCAGTGAAGGTTCCATTTTACCGATCGTGGAAGAGGTTATAAAAGAGTTTCCACTTAAAGTAGAGGAGTACATGAGTGGTAAAAAAGGAATTATCACCATGTTCATGGGCGAGGTGATGAAGCGAAGCAAGGGAAAGGCAGATCCTAAAGTGGCAAACGAATTGTTAGTAAAGAAATTACAAAGCCTTAAAGGCAACTAAAAATCAAAACATGAGAACATTTATTAATTTTTTCCTGCTCTTTTTTTCTATGAGTTGTAGCTCTGATAAAAAAGTAGCTGATGGAGGCTGGGATGTTGTCATTTCCGGAAAGGTCAATTACCCTCAGCAAGGATTGATTCTCATTCAGGAAATGAGAAATGATGGAAGCGGAAAAGTTGACTCCACAAAGTTGAAAAGTGACAATACCTATTCGATTAAGGTACACTTAACAGAGCCAGGCATCTACGGAATTAATTTCTTCCGCAAACAATCCGTAAACCTGATGGTTGACCACAGTAATATTGAAGTAAATGTAGATGGCAACAATCCGCAGGGCATGGTGCAAATAAAGGGCTCCCCTGATCACGATGTATTTAATAAAGTGCAGCAGTTGTATCAGGAAGCGCAACAGAACCCCAAACTTGCTGCTATCGAAGCGGATTTTCAAAAGGCAGCTTCTGCGAAAGACGCAAAGAAAATAACAGAACTTCAAACAGCTTACATGGCAGAGCTTGAGAGAGGCAACCAGAAGATAATTGATCTGTTGAAGCAAACTCCAGCGTCTCTTGTGTTATACAACCTTTTGCAGGATGCAAATCTTATCGATAAAGACAAGCATTTCGATTTGTTCGCGACATCTCTTCAGAAGTTTAAAACTTCCTGGCCTAACTACAGCTACACTCGTGACCTTGACGAAATGGTGGCTAAGATGAAGGTCACAGCTGTTGGTCAGCTGGCTCCGGAAATTGCATTGCCAAATCCAAATGGCCAGGTTGTAAAGTTGTCTTCTCTGCGTGGAAAGTATGTATTGATTGACTTTTGGGCCAAATGGTGCGGCCCATGCAGAAGAGAGAATCCGAATGTTGTGAAAGCATACCACCGGTTTAAGGGAAAAGGTTTTGAGGTCTTTGGTGTGTCACTTGATAAAAACAAAGCTGACTGGGTAAAGGCCATTCAAGAGGATGGCTTGGTATGGACGCATGTTTCAGACCTGAAGTACTTCGATTGCCAGGCAGCTCGCGATTATAACATCAATGCTATTCCTTTCTCCATCCTGCTCGATAAAGAAGGAAAAATCATCGCGAAGAATTTGCGTGGGGCTGCTCTGGAGAAAAAGCTTGAAGAAGTTTTGGGAGCAGGAATGTAATCAGAACATTGTAAAGCAATACGAGATTAGATTAGCACCCATTTTTAACGCCTCCTGGCGCTTGGCTTCCGGATCGTTGTATACTTTTTGGTCTTCCCATCCGTTTCCTAAATCACATTCGTACGAATAAAAAAGGACTAGCCTTCCCTGGAAAAAGATTCCAAATCCCTGGGCAGGTTTTCCATCGTGCTCGTGCACTTTAGGCAGGCCATTGGAGAAATCAAATTTCTGATGGTAGACGGGATGATTGAAAGGAACCTCCACTAACTCCTGATCTGGAAACACCTTTTTTAATTCCAGACGGAAGAATTTATCCAGTCCGTAATTGTCATCAACATGCAAAAAACCTCCACCAATTAAGTAATTCCGGAGGTTAGCCGCTTCTTCATTTGTGAAAACGACATTGCCATGACCCGTCATGTAAATGTAAGGATAATCAAAGATGGCAGGAGTACCCACTTCAACTTCATCTTCCTCCTCCTGAAGTGATGTATTCAATTCTTTATTGCAGAATTTGATCAGGTTCGGTAATGCTGTTTTATTGG
>CAZNCO010000251.1:0-6633 GCA_964571345.1 uncultured Ohtaekwangia sp. | reverse complement strand
CCTTATAGTTAGTGATCTTCATGTTCTCAACCAACACACCGTTGCCGGAATATAAAATGGCATCGTTCATTTTTTTCTCTCCATCGAGAATCGGCCACTCATCATTTATTATCACACCCTGAATTGAAATGTTGTCTTTATCGATATACACTGTTTCGTGATAAACACCTGGAAACACGCGGATCAGATCGCCCGGGTTTGCTTTGCCTACCGCTTCCTGAATAGAACTTCCTGGTTTGATTTCAAAGATCTTTCCTGTCACGGTGCCAGCAGCCATACCCGTTGAATCATTTGAAGCGGACGTTTGACTAAAATAAGTTGGCAATGGAGCTGGAATGCTGGAAGCTCTGCCAAAGAAAAGCTTGCCGAGATAAATACCTCCAGCAAATACGATCAAGACAACAACAATGCGAATCAGTGTTTTCATGTGTTAATAATTTGTTTTTAGTGGTCACATGGAATGCCCATTTCCGTTACAATTCTTTTGGTCAGCACTCCTTATGAGCATGTCATTTAGAAATAGGTTTGATAGATTTTGAACCAGTGGAAAGAAATAATTGTGAAGAATCTTTTTTAAAACGGATACCCGAAGGCAACAATTCAGGGGTTTTTGGTTTAAAGCTTTCATCAGTAAGGGTGGCAATAAAATCTGCTAACCTATCAATTTCATATTTACTTAAGTCCGGCTCCCAGATATGCCAATGAATCCGCAGTGAATCTTTCGATGATACTTCATGGCCACGACCTTTGGTATAGAAGGCAATCATGTCTTCTATTTTATCAAATCTACCGGAGTGCGTATAAGGAGCCGTGAGAGATGCATTGCGAAGGCTTGGAACTTTGAACGCTCCACGCAAAGTAGAATCATTAAATGTTTTAGCTGCACCCAAATCAAATGTGCTGTCAGGTTCTGCCAGGCCAATAACAGCTACTTGTTGGTTGGTAAACAAAGGAGGGGTGTGACACTCCGCGCAACGAGCCACAAAAGATCTAAAAATATTAAGGCCTTCGACTTCATTTTTGCTCAACGCTTCATGATAGCCATGAGCATATCGATCGTACCGGCTGTTGAGAGAAATCAACGAAGATTCAAATGCAGTGATAGCTATATAAATCTCGTTCAGCTCTATATCCTCAGATTTGTCTTTTCGAAACGCCTGTTGAAAAAGATTACGATAGGCTTCAATTTCATTTAGTGTTTTCAAAAGATGCCCACGCGTAGTACCCATTTCTTCGGGTGAATAAAGCGGACCAGTCATCTGTTCCTCTAAGGAACTGGCACGTGCATCCCAGAAAAACTTTTTATAGAATGCTACATTCCACAGACTGGGCGCTGCACGTTTAAGTGACGTATGATTGATTCCTACACTTGTTTTTAATCCATCACTAAAACCTTTATCAGGACGATGGCACGAAGCACACGAAATACTTCCGTCTTTTGATAAAACAGGATCGAAAAACAAAAAACGACCAAGATCAATTTGCTGTGGTGTAAATCCATCGCGTACTGTCGGCAATGCAGTCTTCAAGCCACCTACCCCGGGATTGTTCCCGTCTGTTGATTCATACATTTGATAAGGCGAGCGGAATATACATTTGTTTGCATCTGTGAGCTCAAAGCCTGGGGGGCAAGATGCGCACAGTTGAACATCTGTTTTTCTTTCCACAGGTTTTAAATAAAACCATGTAAGAAATACAATTACTCCCAATGCCGATGCAACATTCAACAACCTCATTTTGCAGGCATCTTTAAATCAGATCTCAGATACGCAATTACATCTCTCAAAGATTCTTCATCCTTAATTAAGGCCACGATAGAAACCATCTGCGCCCCGAACTTATCATTCACATGTGAGCCACGAGTCCCATTTTTAAATTTCTCAAATTGATTTTTTAGATACCACGAATCGAGACCATTAAGTGCAGGAGCATCCAATTTGCGATTGCCCTTGCCTTCAGCACCATGACAAGAACCGCACAGCGACTGGTAAATACTCTCTCCGTTTTTCCAATTTCCTACCAGCTGCTCACGTACATTTTGATTTGGAATAGATTGAATATATGCCACCACATTTCTAACTGCCACCGTATCTTTCAAAGTTTTTGCCATCGCTGCCATCTGCTGGCCGAGCGTGTCTTTTGCATCGTATCCCCTTACACCGTTGCGATAATGATTCAGTTCGCGGATTAGATACCAATCATCGAGGTTAGCAAGAGCGGGCGCCATAAATTTGATATTTCCTCCCCCTGCGGTGCCATGGCAACTTTTGCAGGTATTTTCATAGATAGCCTGACCTGCCTTCAGATCAAGAGCCACCTCCGTTTTCTTTCCGGAAGGCACGCACGCCACAAACAATGCAAAGAGGACGAAAAAAAACCTGTAACCCATTTTTTGCAGCTTTGATATGAGTTACAAATTTCAGGGAACACGCGGCAGAGAACCTCATATTCTGCTACGTTTGGGGTTAAAACGTGGTATGCGGGGTGAAAATTCTTGCTATTCAGCTGGATTTTGAATGCATCGCTCAGCAAATATATCCTGATAAGTACTGGAAACAGGTAAATCTACCTTTGCAGCAGAGTCCAAGAGAACCTGGTAGCCCTTGGAAGTTTTGGTGGCTGAAACAAGGTTTTGAGAATTGATCATATAAGATCTGTGGATCCGGATAAAATTGGAGCTATTCAACTCTTGCTCTAGTTTTTTTAGTGTGGTGCGAATAAGCTCCTTCTTCAGTTGATCGTCTACTTTATAAAATAGAAGCACATAATTATCCTCGGATTTGAAATAGAGGATGTTCTTTGAATTAATACGCATGACCGACTTCCCATTCTCATCATTGATGACCACGTTTTCCTGGCTGATGGATTTGTCTACTTTAAGTTTCAATTCCTTTACCACTTCCAACTGCCTCTCAACAAACAAAAGCAAGACACCCAGTGAATACGGCAGCACCAAAACCAAAAGGGTATACTTTAGCGTGAGCAGGTATTCTATCAAATCAAAAAATGACCTTTCGGTGAAAATAGAATTCACACCTTGCGTGGCTAATGAAATCAGAAAGAAATCAAGGATTAGCCAAGTAAGAAAACCAACTCGAGTGGTAAGCCGTATTTTAAATAAGGAACGTATAGCAAATTGCGACAGCGCAAGTGCAGCCATGCCGGCAGCAGAAAAAAAAGTGATAATAAAGAACATGGGAGTCTTCACATTTGGAAACCATTGCTCCATGTTGAAGGGCTGAAATACGTTAAGGAAAATGCAGCCAAACACACCGCAAAAGATCACCAACTGCAACCGGGCTTTCACCGTATCTAGTAATCCAAATGGCCTAAAGAACCACGCTTGCAAAGCTTGCATCAATAACTTTTAAACTTGCAAGGTGTGCATTTTTTACGAACCGCAGTAGATCGGAAATGCTTTCTTTCAGGAATTAATTATGATCCATGGCTGATCGTTCGCAACTGCCGAAAATGCAAATCACTTCTTAACTGTACGGCAACCAAAAATGCGACCCGCTGTTTTTGTCGTGTGAGCATTCACTCTCACGGTAACTTTCGTTTTCCCTCTAATGTATTCGGCAGGTATGGGATACTCTATGTCAAAAAACTTTCCAGTCGTTCCACCTTTCAGCTCTTGTGTAGCAATGTGCTTGTCGTCAATCAAAAAATCGAAACCACGGTTGGCGTCATCGCCAATGTATGTGCACAGCAAGTTGTTTTCAACGGAAGGATCCACTTTCATCTCAAAGGAAAAATAATTTCCAGCACGCGCCTCGCGGCCCATTCTACCGAAGGCATCACTAACATAGGATTTCTCGCTCGCCTTCAGATTGTGATCACGTTCCGGTTGCATCTCTCCTATTCTGCAAATGTCAATCGTACGTTGTTCCACTTCATTCTGTCTCTTCTTCTCGGCTTCATATTCCTGTTAACGGTTCGTCCAGTCCTTTGGTGTGAAGAAATCCCAATACACATTGTAGTATTGATCATAGGTATCGTAAAATGGAGCCAACTTCACATCCGCAGGCCGCGCTACTCCCTTCGTTTCAAACTCGAGCGAAGAAGAATTTTTCTTCGTCCACTCATTAATGTTGTGATTGTCGGTAAGAAGGACGGTGGTTCCGTAAATCGGATCAGGCATTTGCTTTCCTAACTGACCAGCCAATACAACAGGCCCGTATAACAATGCAATCCGATTTGGATTATCGGGCATACTTTCTGACCTAAGACTCATTGGCAAAGTGACACTCACTACATCGTTGCTCCATTCACGATTGATTTCAAGATAACCAGTACCATCTGCATTTGCTTTCGCAGATTTTCCGTTAATCAAAATTTTCATTTCTCCTGTTGCCCATGCTGGCTTTCGAAAACGCAAGGTAAATTTCTGTTTTGTCTTTGATTTAAAAGTCAACGAAACTTCTCCGTTTGAAGGGAAAGACGTGTTTAATGTGACCATAACATCTTTCGACTTCCAATTCAACTCTGAAGGAATGAAGAGATTCACATACAAGCTTCCATCGCTTCCTTCCGAATAAATTCCTTCTGTGTACTTTGAATGATTCTCCATTCCGCTTCCCACACAGCAAGTGAATGTATTGAATGCGTCACTGAATTCTTTTTTTGTTCCCATACGCAACGGAACAAAGTAACACATCATTCCCGTCTCCGGATTTTGTGAAGCCAGAATGTGATTGTACAAAGCCCGCTCATAAAAATCAATTAAGTTTGAAGAAGGAGTAACTGCAAACAAATGGCGCGTGAGCTTGAGCATGTTGTAAGTGTTGCAAGTTTCGCATGTTGCATCACTCAGGCGATCGTTCAGTTTATCTTCAGGACCGCAGTATTCATAGTTGCTGTTGCCGCCAATCACATACGTATGATGCCTTGTCATTGTCTCCCAGAAAAAGGATGAAATCGTTTTGTCGGATTCGGCTCCAGTCAATTCAAATCTCCTGGCCGCCCCAATGGCTTTGGGCACATTAGTGTTGGAATGTTTTCCTGGAAGAGGATCGATTTTTTTCGCCAGTTGATCTAATACAAAATGATCATGAAACTTATATGAGAGATCCAAGTATTTTTTGTTACCTGTGATTTCATAAATATGAACCAGCACATCTGCCATGCCACCGTATTCGCACTTGCGCATTTTTTCTAATTGTTCATCATTCAAATCCCTGAGAATATTTTCAGTCCAATCGGCCATCTTCTCCACGATCGTCAGTGCTTTTTTATTGTCGGCAAATAAATAAGCATCAGTAAGGCCCGCCATCACTTTGTGGACCGTGTACCAGGGCGACCAACCGCCATTTAAATCAAATCCTCCGGTCTTAATAATGCCGTGTTTCACTTTCCAGAAAATAGAATCTTCATTTGGAATAGCACCCACATATCCTGACTTGCGAGCGATCTGGCATTTTTCTAACTCATCAATCATCAAGTCAACGCGGTCTTTGAATTGTAAATTTCCCGTTGACGCAAACATCATGGCGCATGCTGAAAGATAATGGCCGAGCGTATGGCCGCTCAGTCCTTCGCTCTCCCAGCCTCCATACACCTCCCCTTGCGTTGGCAAGCCCGCGTTCAAGTAGAAACGATGCAACAGCCGCTTTGGGTCAATTGTGAGGAGATAAGCCGCATCTTTGTCCATCGCATTTTTGAATGGACTTCCATCCAGGAGCTTCACGTCTTTCAAATCGAAACTATATGCTTTAATCGGAACGGTAGGTTTAGCCGCTATACGCGAGTCATTTTTTTGCAAGAGGTAGCCTTGGGCAAGACTTGGCTTGTTACCCAACAAAAGAATTACGAAGCAAAGAAGTGCTATAACTTTTTCTCGCAAAGACGCTAAGCCGCAAAGTTTGAAATTTAGTCTTAGCGCTTCTGCGCCTTGGCGTGAAATCAATTTCATGTCAGTAATTAATTTTAATATCCTTGATCTTTTGCGGAAGCCACACTTGCATTTGATTTTGTCCGCGGTTACACCATGAATAATAAGGAATCGCTGTCACGGTTTTTACTTCGGTTGTAATGGATTTTCCATCGCTGCTCAATTGAACAGTTGGCGCCTGGAATTGAATTGTTTCAACACCTTCCAACAAATCTTTTTTGAAAGATGTTGTGAATGTTGCGTTATCCGGCAGAATCAGGTTCCATGCTTTATCATTGTTATCCGCACCTTCGACACAATACACAATCGGGCCTCGCTGTAAGGCAACACGATCTTCATCTTGTTTCAACTCGGGTCTTGCTTTCACACGCTTTACTTCCATCGGAATATTTATTTCAACTACATCTCCCTTCTTCCACTCCCGATCGATCACGGCATAACCTTTCTCGATTTTATATTGCGCAGGCTTGCCATTGACACTGAGGGTAAGGGCTGCAGGAGTTTTATCTTCAAACAAATAAAGATCGCCTGGCACTACCTGGCCTTGCGCCCATCCGGGAATGCGCACATGCATAGCAAACTTTGCTTTTGATTTTGGCTGCATGGTCAATTTCACGTTTCCTTCCCATGGATAATTGGTTTCCATCGTCAAAGGCACTTCGTTCTTTCCAACCTTTAAAGTTGTGGTACTGCCGATGAATAAATTTACCCACACGCCATTGTCACTCACACCGTATATATAG
>CAZNCO010000250.1:0-6660 GCA_964571345.1 uncultured Ohtaekwangia sp. | reverse complement strand
GGATGTAGAGTATGAGGAAGTAAAGAAGTAATTTAAAGAAAATATAATTTTAAGGGATTGAGCAATCAATCCCTTTTTTATTTCCAAGATTCTAACAAATTGTCGATTTTTTAACTATCCAAGGCTCCAAAAAGACCTATTTCTCCAAAATCACCGCAAAAAAATAAAATAAACGACCGTTAGTATAAAATTTTTTACTTTATCAAAGTATTTGAAAAGTATTAGAACCTAATGAGTGTTATTTTGTTAAGTGTTACAATTAACATTTTAACCTAAACCTAATTCTATGAAGAAGTTTCTACTTTTAAGCTTCTCTCTTGTGTGCATGCTCACGGCATGGGCGCAAGACAGAGTGGTAACAGGAAAAGTGACGTCTGGCGATGACGGATCAACTTTACCTGGCGTAAACGTGGTGATTAAAGGCACTACGAATGGTACTGTTACAGATGCCAACGGGATGTATTCCGTCACTGTATCAGGCGACAATCAAATATTAGTGTTTTCATTCATCGGACTTGTGACATCAGAAGTAGAAGTCGGCAATCGCTCGGTTGTTGACATAAGCTTATCCACGGATGTAAAGCAATTAAGCGAAGTTGTAGTGGTTGGATACGGTACCCAGGAAAAGCGAAGCATCACGGGTTCAATTACAAACGTATCATCGTCTCAATTCCAGAATTTACCTCTCATTGGAGTTGATCAAGCGATGCAGGGTAGAGCCGCAGGAGTACAGGTAAGCTCAAACTCAGGTACGCCTGGTGGTGGAATCTCTGTGAGAGTGCGAGGATCAGGATCTATTTTAGCCGGCAACGATCCACTATATGTTGTGAATGGAATTCCAATTAACACTGGAAACTATTCCCAGTTAGGCGCTGGCAATCAGCAGACCAACGCACTGGCCGACTTAAACCCAAATGATATCGAGTCAATTGAGGTTTTGAAAGATGCCTCCGCTACAGCCATCTATGGTTCACGCGCTACAAACGGTGTCGTTCTCATCACCACAAAAAGAGGGAAAGAAGGAAAACCGAAATTAACTTTCGACTATTATCAAGGAGTTCAGCAAACCTGGAAAAGATTAACTCCACTTACAGGTGCTCAACAAGTATCGCTTCTTCAGGAGGAGGTAGTCAATCGCTATGGAGCCATTGATGCAAATGGTAATCTCACGACACCAGGCTTGGGAACCGGAACCACTCCATGGGCATCTGCCGCTGATTTGGCCTATTATTTTTGGGGCCGTAATGCTGGTAATCCGACAAACGTAGGCGGAGCTTGGACCATGACAGAGTCTCCCATCGACAAAGCGAATAATATACGAAGCCTCAGCAACTTCAAAGACCCGTCTACTGCTTATAGTACAAATTGGCAAGACAACATTTTCAGAACCGGGAGCGTAGCAAATTACCAGTTGGGTTTGTCAGGAGGTAATGATAAATCAACCTATTCAGTAAGCGGTGGCTATTACAAAGAAGGTGGAATCATCACAGGCTTTAGTTTTGATCGTTTAACGGCCGCTCTGTCGGGAGACCACAAAGTATCTAATAAACTAAAGTTGGGAGCAAGTATTAACCTGTCACGTTCTGTGAACAACAGAAGGAATAATGATAATAACATTTATGGTGTATTGAGTGCTGCTACCTTAATGGCTTCAGACATACCCGTTAGAAATCCGGATGGATCATATGGAAAGGATCCCTTCTCTTCTGTTGATAATCCAGTTGCTTTAGCGAACGAAACAAAATTCGTAAGCACATCCGTAAGAACTTTGGCCCAAATTTATGGTGAGTACGAATTAATGAAGGGACTCACTTTCACCTCTCGCTGGTCAGTAGATTATAGAACGCAAAAGGATGACAGGTTTTTGCCGACTACATTAAATGCTGGAGCTGGTGTTGGGGGTGATGGAACTTCGGCCTACAGTCAGGACTTAAACTGGGTGGCCAGCAATTATTTCAACTACAAGAAATCGATTGGCAATCACAACATCTCTGCAACATTGGGAGCAGATTATCAGCAATCCAATTATGAGTCCATTTTCGCTGAGTCAACCGGTTACCCTGGCAATCAGGTTCAAACTCTTTCTGCAGGTTCTGTCTTCACCAGTGCTTCATCTAATGTAACTTCATGGGGTTTGGCATCCTATTACGCACGGGCCAACTATGACTATCAAGGTAAGTATTTATTTGGTGCTTCACTCCGCTCAGATGGCTCATCGCGATTTGCCCCTAATTTCCGTTATGGAACATTCTATTCAGTGTCCGGTGGATGGAGATTTAGCCAGGAGAATTTCATGTCAAGTTTGACGAACGTACTCTCTGACGCGAAACTTCGCGTGAGCTACGGAACTACGGGAAATTCAAATTTCGGTAATTTCAGTTACCTCACACTATTTGGAACCGGTTTCAATTATAACAGCAACGGTGGGTATGCTCCTACTCAAATTGGAAACTCCGGCCTCAAGTGGGAGTCTGCTGCGCAATTGGACTTTGGTTTGGATTTTACAATCTTCAACAAGTTCACAGTCAATTTTGATTATTATCAAAAGAAAACCTCTGATCTGTTGTTGAATACTCCAATACCCAGCTCTACAGGGTTTTCTACCCAGGCACGAAATTTAGGTAGTATGGAAAACACAGGTTATGAGATTGGCATTACAACGACCAATATCAGCAATGGCAATTTCACCTGGACAACGAATTTTAATATCTCGGGGTATCAAAATAAAGTTGTATCACTTAATGGTGTTCAGCCATTTGCGCAAGGTTTTGCAAGCAGGGTTCAAGAAGGTCAGCCAATTGGCGCTTTCTATGGATACGTAGCAGATGGCGTTATCAAAAGCTCAGATGAATTAGCTGCATTAAATGCGGCTGCTGTAGCCAGTGGAAATGGAACCTATTTTATAAATGCTAACACACGTGCAGGCGATTTAAAATTCAAAGATTTAGATGGTAATGGAGTTATCAACTCGCTTGACCAAAAAATCATTGGAAATGCTAATCCAAAGTTTTTTGGTGGCCTCACAAACAATTTCTCTTATAAAGGTTTTGATTTGATGGTGTTCTTGCAGTACAGCTATGGGAATGACTTGTTGAATTTTACCCGTGTATATGCTGCAGGCATGAACACCTTATACGGTCAATTCGCTGACGAAGTCAACAGGCGTTATACTGCAACAAATACCAACACGGATGTGCCACGTGCAGTGTACGGGGATCCAAGTAACAACAGGAGAAACTCCACCCGATACATTGAAGATGGGTCTTATCTGAGAATTAAAAACGTAGTTTTGGGTTATACTCTTCCGAGCTCTTTGACCCAGCGCTATGGAATTACAAAGTTGAGGATATACGCATCGTCTCAGAATCTTTACACGTTCACCAATTATAAGGGTTTTGATCCGGAAGTGAGTACGTTCAGTGGAACCAACACTGCTTTGGGAACCGACTTCCTTACGTATCCTCAATATAGGTCTTATACCTTCGGACTTAATTTAACCTTCTAAAACTCCGATCGATTATGAAAAAGTTAAATTTAAATATCATCACGCTGAGTTTGATCGTTGCAGTTGTATCAAGCTGTACATCTGTTGTAACGGATCCTCAACCTCAAACTTCGGTGTCGGCTGACCAGGCTATTATCAACAAAACCGGTGCCCGAGCCGCATTATATGGCGCCTATGATGCCCTTCAGTCAAATGCAAGTGCAAACGGCTTCAATAATTACATGGGACTTACCTATCTATTCTTCCCGGATCTGCAGGGTGGGAACTTAAGATGGACAGGATCTTTTACAGATTGGTCGCAAGCAATGAATCGAACAATTTTGACCGATAATGCAAGCGTCAGTGGTGCCTGGCAACAGATTTATTATGCTATTAACACTACCAATAACCTGATCGCAAAAGTTCCACTCATTAACGATGCGTCTTTCACCGATCAAAAGTCAATTTTGGGAGAAGCCTATTTTCTGCGTGCTTATCATTATTTCAACCTGCTGAGATATTGGGGAGGTGTTCCAATAGTCACTGATCCTACATTAGATATCACCCCAAGTTCATATCCAAGCAGAGCATCGGTATCTGATGTTTATACATTAGTGTTAAATGATTTGACCCAGGCAATTGCAAACCTGCCAGCCAAAAATGCGAACGGTCGCGCATCCATTTACGCTGCGTACGCACTTAAAGCGAGAGTTCATTTATACAAGCAAGAATGGCAAAACGCAATTGATGCTGCAAACATGGTTATCGCTAACCCAAGTTTTACGTTGATGCAGAGTTTCACAGATTTGTTTTTAAAGCAGAATACTGCGGAAGCCATCTGGGAGATCCAATTCAATCCAACGGATAAAGGTTTCCAGGCATTTTATTTATTTTCCAGCTCACTTGGTGGAAGAAATGAAATCAGACCCACTACAGGATTACAAGGTGCTTATGCAGCTAATGATGCGAGAATTATCAAAACAACCGATTACAACGAGCATCTGAAGTATTACAGGGTTAGCACTGGTGATGATCATACAATTGCTTTCCGCCTTGCGGAAATGTATTTGATTCGTGCCGAGGCTCAAAATGAACTTAGTGTTCTTAATAACGACCCGACCTTAACGGCAGCTGCTTACGCTGACATTAATATCATTCGCACTCGAGCTGGAATTGGAAATGCCAGTGTTACCCTGCAAACAGATCCCGTAGGTTTACGCAATGAAATTTTCTTACAACGCAGATTGGAGTTGGCTCTCGAAGGACATTACTTCTTTGATCTCGTTAGAACTGGAAGAGCAAGTGCGGTTCTCGCCAATTGGAATGACAACCAGGCTCTTTGGCCAATTCCTTTCCGGGAAATGCAAGCCAACCCCAACCTCGTTCAAAATCCAGGTTACTAGGTTTTTTAATAGGCTAGGTTTAATTAGTAAAGAGGCCGTCATTGACGGCTTCTTTTTTTTAGATATCCATTTCTTTAATTTCCTTTCTAACGCGGGCCAAGAGTTCCCCGATACGAGCCTAAAAAGTTTTTTTGCTGCCCATTTTCAATGATCTTTGCGGCCAAATGACTTTTCAGATTCACGCGAAAGATCCCGGCTCAAACGCCCGTGCCGGAACATTAACTACGGCTCATGGCGATATCCCTACCCCCATCTTTATGCCGGTGGGCACTGCCGGATCTGTTAAAGCTGTTCATCAGCGCGAATTGAAACAGGATATTGATGCAAAAATTATTCTGGGTAACACGTACCACCTTTATTTGAGACCTGGCCTCGAAGTTCTTGAAAAAGTTGGGGGTCTCCACAAATTCAATGGCTGGGACCGCCCCATCCTAACCGACAGTGGTGGATATCAGGTATACTCATTGGGTGCGAATAGAAAGATAACAGAAGCGGGCGTCATCTTTAAATCGCATATTGACGGAAGCAGGCATACGTTTACGCCCGAAACTGTGATGGACATAGAGCGTACCATCGGTGCGGACATCATCATGGCTTTTGATGAATGTACCCCTTATCCATGCGAGTACAAGTATGCTAAAGACTCCATGGAGATGACACATCGCTGGTTAAAGAGATGTATAAAGCGAGTAGAAGAAACTCAACCTTTGTATGGCTATGAGCAAACGTTATTTCCCATAGTGCAGGGGAGCGTCTACAAAGACTTGCGTGAGAAATCCGCTGAGTTCATTGCTCAGCAAAACCAAGCGGGTAATGCTATCGGGGGGTTATCGGTGGGGGAGCCACATGAAGAAATGTATGCAATGACAAGGCTTGTATGCGGTATCTTGCCAGCTGACAAACCGCGCTATTTGATGGGCGTTGGCACACCTGAAAATATTTTGGAATGCATTGCTCTAGGCATCGATATGTTTGATTGTGTGATGCCTACAAGAAATGCCCGTAATGGAATGTTGTTTACTACGCAAGGTGTTATTAACATTCGAAATGAAAAATGGAAGGATGACTTATCCCCCATTGATCTTGAATTGGGCGGGCATGTTAGCGTCTTCTATTCAAAAGCATATTTAAGGCATCTCATTATCTCCAAAGAGATTTTAGGCGCGCAAATTGCTTCTATCCATAACCTCACCTTCTATCTTTGGCTGGTAAAGCAAGCACGCCAGAAAATTGAGGAAGGTGTTTTTACAACCTGGAAAAACGAAATGGTGAAGAAACTTTCCGACAGGCTATAAGATGAAACTACTCGATAAATATATTATCAAGAAGATACTCGGCACGTTCTTTTTCGTGATGATGATCTTGTTGGCAATTATAGTGGTGATTGATATCACCGAGAAAGTAGACAAATTCAACGATCACCACTTAAAACTTCCTGTAATTCTAGGGTACTACATGAACTTTATACCGTGGATATGCGGTATGCTCACTCCGATCATATGCTTTATTGCGATCGTGTACGTTACGTCACGAATGGCAGCACATACCGAGATCGTTGCGATTCTTAGCAGCGGTGTGAGTTTCAGGAGATTGTTACTCCCCTATTTCATTGCTTCTTCTATTATTGCTACTATCAGTTTTGTATTTAATGGGTGGATCATCCCGCCATCAAACAAGGAACGACTGGCTTTTGAGATGGAATATTTTCAACAGAAATTCTATTACGAAAAGCGAAATGTGCACATGCAGGTAGCGCCCGGTGTGTACCTGTAT
>CAZNCO010000249.1:0-6708 GCA_964571345.1 uncultured Ohtaekwangia sp. | reverse complement strand
GAACTACACAGGAAGGCTCGACAATAATTTTCAATCGCTCCCACACAATGCGCATGGCATTGATAATTTCTTCATCAGTTACTGTAATTACCTCCTTCACATTTTCTTTAATGATCGGGAAAGTTTTGTCGCCAAGGGTGGTGAGCAACCCATCGGCAATGGTTTGAGATTGCGCTTGTTCGATCTTACCACTTTTAAGTGAACGATACGCGTCATCAGAACCAGCCGGTTCTCCGGCAATTACAACTGTATCAGGCGAAAAATATTTTGCAGCAAGTGCTGTACCACTCAGCAAACCACCGCCCCCGACCGGTGCGAGTAAGAAATCAAGATGGGGAGTATCAGCAAATAATTCCTTCGCAGCTGTGGCCTGTCCAACAATCACATCATAATTATTGAACGGATGAATTTCCGTGGCTCCTGTTTTCGCAATTACTTCTGCGAGCGTTGCCTCACGTGCAGCGAGCGTAGGTTCGCATTCAAAAATATCTCCGCCATAACCACGCACTCCACGCTTCTTGATTTCAGGAGCGGTTCGTGGCATCACGATATACGTTTTCACACCAAGAATTTTTCCTGCACGTGCTAATGCCTGCGCATGGTTTCCCGAGGAGTGTGTTGCCAGTCCTTTTTTTCTTTGCTCTTCAGGGACCAGCAAAGCCGCATTCATGGCACCGCGCGCTTTGAAGGCTCCTACTTTTTGAAAATTCTCGCACTTAAAATAAATATTGCATCCGGCCATCTCATTGATGCTGTCGCTCTTCATCACGGGTGTGCGATGGATATAGGGTTTGATGCGCTCGTGAGCTTGAATGATTTGTTCTTTGGTGATCATAATAATTGTTATCTTCTACTTAGAGTAATTAGTGAATCCTCTAATCTTTTGTTAAGTTCTTTCCATTTGTCTAACGTTTCGGATCTTACCCAAGAGCTTTTTGTCAAACAATCTGTGTCAAAATTTTTACAAATTGGATTCTTAGATAGAAATAGTTCCAGCTCGTTAATAATGTCTGCGATTTCAGAATCAAATAATTGCTTGTTTCGTTGAGCTTCTTTAAAATTTGATTCAAATTTTTGATAAATCTCTTTCTCTACCAAAATCGTTGGGAACATATATTTTTTTGGTTCCTCAACCTCATTTCCATTTTTATCCTCTTTAACAACAGTTATGACTGATCCTCGATAACTTAAATCAATCAAATTTGATATCACATTATATGTTTTGTTTTTCTTGATAAAAGCATTTATAGAATTATTTTGAGAGCAAGATTCCCTACCGATGCAGGTGGAGCAATTTATTTCTCCTAACTCATTTTCAATTGGGCTGCCGATACCTTGTAAGTTCTTTACATACTCAAGATTTCTTATTTTAATTCTATCCATTTTTAATACTTGGAAATGGACAAGAAATACAGAAGTGATCTCTTTGACGATTCCATCTTGCACGTAAAAAAATTTGACTGCAATCGGGTAGCAATCATTAAAATTTACAATTCCAGGCCTTCGGTATGATTCGAATATGTATTCATCAATCGTGTAAAATTCCTTTATAACCTGAAGTAGTTTTGTGCTGAAATCACTGGTCTTCCATACATTGCTAAGACTGACTATCTCGCTAAGGGCTCTCTTATTGTTTATATAAAAAATCGTTACTTTTTGCAGTTTGACATTATCATTCAAACAAGAAAAATTAATACTAAGCAAATCAACGTTATTCTCATGGTAATTCATTTTTATATCCCAAATAGGTATCTGGGAATCTGAAAATTTCTTTTTTTCAAATTCATGGCTATTTAAATCTAGCTTAAGTGAGAATAAACCTACTAGTATGGCTAAGATGCCAACTCCTTGTATAACGGATTGATACTTCTTACTCCAAGTGTTAAGTTTTTTTAAGAACCTCATTACAATCTTTATGGTTGCTTATTTCGGATTCATGCAATTCCTTAAATAAAATATACAAAAAGAGAGAGTTGTGTTGCGAAATTTTCAGTCAACCCAATTTATTTTTTCATCTACTGGCTTTCTCTTTCCTTTCGGCATTTCTCCTTTCGGCACCCCCACAAACATAAATCCGCAAAGCTTATCTTCTTTAGTTAACCCAAAAAATTCTTTTGCCTCCTCGAAGTTTGTCACTCCTCCGGTGCTTAAGTAGCAGCCAGCACCGTAAGCAGAAGCCGTGAGGTACATATTTTGAACCGCGCAAAATACAGCTCCAAGTTCTTCCCACTCCGGCAAACTTTTCTTTTCATCGCGCTTCATGCCTATCGCAATCACATGCGAAGCTTCAAACGGTTTTACTTTCAGTCCCTGATATTTTTTCTCATCAAAACTCCCTTTTGCAGTAGCTACTTGTTTGTAACATTCACTTTGAAAGTCGGCTAGCTTTTTTCGTCCATCACCAGAGAACACTACAAATCGCCACGGCTCCGTTAACTTATGCGTGGGCGCCCAGTTCGCATTCTCCAGCATTTGATTGATAATAGCGTCATCCACTTTTTCTCCGGTATAGTCTTTTGGAAAAACGGATCTGCGGTTTTTTATAAGACGATTGAACTCTTGAATATTGTATTGCATATGTTAACGTGAATCGAGACGCTAAGATAAATCATTACGCTTATCATTTAGCAGGTTTAACCAAAGTTGTATCAGCAGCAAGAGTCGGAACAGAATAGTTTCCAATCTCAAAATGAATTTTCGAAAAGGCTCTTTGCAGTTGTTCGGCTTCATTGGCTGATACCAATGTGTTGAAAAGAAATATTTCTTTTAAAGACGAGATCACCGACAGCTCTTTCACTGCCTTGAAATTTGCTGATGTGTATGACAAATTAAGGCTCCTTAGGTTAGTCAACGTTTTTAATTGACCAATTCCTTTCTCCGAAACTTTACTGTGACTAATATCAAGCTTTCGCAAGGAAGTAAGCGCGTTGATTGATTGGAGATGAGCGTCAGAAATTTTTGAAGAACTTGCCGTGAGCCAAACGAGTTGAGTTTTCAGAGATGTTAAAAGTGTTATAGCCGAATCAATCGCCTGAACATTAATAAAATTGGCTGAGAGGTGATTGTTTCCTTCCGCTATTGGAGCAATCACCACCCCATATTTTCTTAGGGGTGCCAAGACTTTTTCGTCTGCTAATTCAACAGGTTCTTCCAAATCATTTGCTTCGTCTTTTTTCAAAGATAAAATCTTTTGTAAAGCAGCTTCAGCACTTAGGTCTTTCACACTTTTTTTAAAATCCGCGCCAAGCGAAATCCATTTCTGCAATAACTCAACCTCCATCGAAGAAAGCTGTGGCTTTTCTTTTGGTGGCATATGTTTTTTTTCATCCATTGGCAGCAATAGGCGATTGATCAGCTCACTTTCATCTGCGTGGCCAGCCACAACAGTCTTTCCGCTTTTACCACCTGCCAAAATATAATCTGCTTGATCAAGTCGAAGTTTTCCTTTTTGCTTTGCCTCGCTATGACACGAGTAGCATCGGGCACTTAATATTGGCCGCACAATGTCTTTATAGTAGCCGGCAGTGTTCAGATCAATGGAAGAAAAATCAATTTGCGTATTTTGTTCAACGAGACTTTCAGTTAAATAATTTTCGCCATGCGTAAGTGTTCCTCCAAGATGGCCGGTTGCCGATAGCAAAATCAACGTAGCTGCTGAGAAAATTTTAGAAACGGTGCTTGACGCATTTTGTCTTTTCGTCTGCCAATAAGCGAAAGAAATAATCGTAGTGACAACACCCAGCCATTGGTGAAAGCCAACAGTATTTGAATCATATTCACCTGAAAGCGACAACAGGTAACCGGTAGTACAAGAAAAAAATGCAGCCATTGCACCGAGCAACAGAGAAATCTGAACCGCTTCCTTTAATGACCGAAATTTTTCGGTGAAGGATAGCCAATCAAAAATACAGGCGATAATTAAAATTCCGATAGGAAGGTGAACGAGAAGCGGATGGAAGCGACCCAAGAATGCAAGCCAGTTCATAATTCAAAATTAAGAATACCGCGTGCGCAGCAGCTCCATCATATAAACATTAATCTCCCACTGATTTGCAAGAGGTTGCTTTGTATAAGGAACTGTGGGCATATAGTCTGGCGGACCAAACTCCGTAAGGAAAGTGATGCGTTTGCCTTCTTTCTTTTTTCTCTCCACCACTTTATCCCACCAATTCAAATGTGCCTGTACGGCATCCTTCCACTCAGGTGCACGGGGATCATTCACTTGTGGGCCTTCCGGGTGGCCGATGCGCGCATGAATGTGTTCCGTTCGGGTAAGCGTTAGATCAACTACTTCTGTTTGATCAGCGAGCAACGATTCGTGCACATTGCACCAGTGAGAGATGTCTAATGTTATTTTCAACTGTGATGATTTGCTGATGAAATTTTTTGTGACTGGAGTCGAAAACAACGCACGGCTTCGATGTGTTTCGTGGTAAATCGGAACTCCGGTTTGTGCGGAAATGGTGTTGGTGAATTCAATCAACTTTAGGTTTTGCTCTGCAGAAAAATAATCTTTGCCCGAATGACAGTTGATGTAAATGGGTTTTGCTGCCGCAGCAGCTTTGATTGAATTTTGAAATTGTGCCTCGTGTTTTTGAAAATCTGATTCACCGCTACCGCAAAGAAAACCAATCTTTAATCCATGTTTTGCAAGGGCTTCAAATAGCTTTGGTCGATCAACTTCATCAGAAGGCCACCACAGTTCGGTTCCATCATAACCCGCAGCTTTTGCTTTCGCGCAGAATTCATCGTGTGTTCCGTTGAAGACCCAATTGGTGGCCAGGATTAAAAGTTCAAAACCTGGTGCTGGGTGAGTTTTCTGATGATCAGAAAAAGCCGCGAATGGTGTGGAAAGTGCAGCGGCACCTGTTGTCGCGGTAGTTAAAAAATTTCTGCGGTTCATTCTTACAAATAGATTAAGCAATCACATCATGAATCACCTTGCCCCCTACGTCTGTCAGACGGAACGGTCGGCCCTGAAATTCATACGTCAATCGTTCATGATCAAAACCAAGTTGATTTAAAATTGTGGCTTGAATATCAAAAGTGTTTACTTTTCCATTGATCGCAGCGTATCCAATCTCATCGGTTTCGCCAAAGGAAAATCCTTTCTTAATTCCGCCACCAGCCATCCACATCGTAAACGCTTCGGTGTGATGATCGCGGCCTTTGAATGGTAGTTTTTTTCCTTCACGATTTTCCTGCATCGGAGTTCGTCCAAATTCTCCGCCCCACACTACTAATGTTTCATCAAGTAACCCGCGTTGTTTCAAATCCAGAATCAAAGCAGTCATCGGCTTATCGACTGAACGAATTTTGTTGATCAATCCAATGTCAATGGCTAGGTCGGCATCGGTGCCATGACTATCCCACCCCCAATCAAAAATCTGCACGAAGCGAACACCTTTCTCCACCAGCTTTCGCGCAAGCAAAATATTATTGGCAAGCGAACTCTTGCCGGGTTTAGTGCCATACATTTCATGAATGTACGCAGGCTCATCGTTAATGTTCATCACCTGTGGCACTTCAATCTGCATTTTGAAGGCAAGTTCATATTGTGCCATGCGAGAGAGAATTTCTGGATCACCCGCTTCTTCGTAATGAAATTTATTTACTTCATTGATCGCATCGATACTCGCTCTTCGTAAGCCGCGTGACACATCGTGTGGATCTTTTAAAAACAAAACAGGCTCACCTTCGCTACGACATTGCACACCTTGATAAACGGAAGGCAGAAAGCCACTGCCCCACACACTCTTACCCGCGTCAGGATTTTTACCTCCTGAAGTAAGCACTACAAATCCTGGAAGATTTTGATTTTCACTTCCCAATCCATATGTCACCCACGAGCCGATGCTTGGCCTGCCAAGACGCGCACTTCCCGTATGCATCAGCAACTGCGCGGGGCCATGGTTAAATTGATCGGTTTGAACACCTTTCAAAAAAGTCACTTCGTCAACAATCGAAGAGAAGTGTGCCAAGTGATCACTCACCCATGCACGTGACTCACCATATTGCTTGAACCCAACTTGCGGGCCTAACATTTTTGGCACGCCACGAATGAATGCAAATTTTTTTCCTTCGAGCAATGACTGCGGACAATCCTGCCCATCAAGCTTGGCGAGGTCAGGTTTGTAGTCAAACATCTCTAACTGTGAAGGCGCTCCCGCCATGTGCAAATAAATTACTGACTTTGCTTTGGGAATGAAGTGTGGAGGTTTGGGCAATAATGGATTTGCAGAAAAATCTAGAGCAGTTTTTTTTGAAAACGGATTACACCCGCCAAGCAACGAACCGAATGCTATCGCACCAAGACCGCTCGCGCACTCCTTTAAAAAGTATCGCCTTGTGAGTTGCTCCAAATCGTGTTGAAGAAATTTATCCATCTATTCTTTCGTTATGGCTTCGTCTAAATTCAAAATCGCAGAGGCCACGATTGTCATCGCCTTTGCTTGTGAATCGGTTGGTTTTGAGTTGTTGCTCACGCGAATGATTTTTTCTTTGTCGTATTCGGATAATGACTTTTGATAAAGCTTCAACAACACATTTAATTTCTGTTGAGATATTTTCTGGAAAGTCACCATTGAATAGCCTTTGGCAATCTGATCGACCACACTCTGTTCACTTAGCATTTTTAATGCAAGATGCTGAGAAGCTTCCACATACGAAGAGTCATTCAATGTAACCAGCGACTGTAATGGAGTGTTC
>CAZNCO010000248.1:0-6717 GCA_964571345.1 uncultured Ohtaekwangia sp. | reverse complement strand
ATATTATGATGTGTCTCAAGGCAGGCATCGATTATCAATCAGTTATGCCAACGATGGAACTAAGCTTGATAAGATTGTATTGATTAACAACAGCACTTCAGTCAACCTCGCGCCTGATGCTGGCAATACTGCTTGCACGTTGCCCACGAAAGGCTGGGGGCTTGTGGCTACCGATGTTACCTATTGGGCAGAGGCAGAGGCGGCACAGGCCGGAAGCGAATGGAGTAAAGGCACAGATAACTATGCGATAGGTGGAATGTTTATGCAGCCTATCCCTGGTGTTACGGCTATCAGCACACCGCCTGGCAGTGCAGGATTACTTCGCTTTCAATTTGACATTGCAAATGATGATGAGTATTCCCTGTGGGGAAAAGTGCAAGCCTTATCAGATTCGTCAGATGCTTATTGGTTCAGCGTGGATGGCGAGCCTTTCAGAAAGTGGGATAACCTGCAGAACAAAGTTTACCAATGGTATTGGCAGAAGTTTTACTTCACGGAAGGAACTACGTCTCGAAACTTTACTTACTTCTTATCGCAAGGTCAGCATTCAGTGGTCGTAGCATACTCTGAGGCAGGTTCAAAGATCGACCGGATAGCAATAGCCAGTACTCAGCGAAACCCTGCCTTAGAAGATCCAAACGTACTTTTGAAAGATCCGGTTATGGACTTTGAAGCCGAAAATGCTACGTTGTTGGGCACAGCATCAGTAGTTAATTGTGTGACGTCTTCAAATGGCAAACAAGTTAGCATCGGCACAGCCACAACCAATGGAGTTCGTTTTAGTAACATTGCTACTCAATATGGTGGCAATTACCGACTTGCGATCAGGTACATGTCAAAGGTGACGCGGAATTTCAAGTTGATTATAAACGGAGTTGATCTGGGTGCTAATTCAAATTATTCTGTGATACCTTCAGGCAATTGGTGTTATGAGGGCGGTTCTCCTGCGAATTTTTATAAGATAATTACGTTGAATGCGGGCTCTAATACACTCGACATCAAAGCGCTTGGCACAGATGCTCCTTTCATCGATAAGATTTCATTGGTTCGTGAATTTGCTTCCTATGAAGCAGAGAACGCAACGTTGACTGGCGATGTGACGATTGAAAATTGCAGCAGAGCTTCTAACGGCTTGCTGGTAAATCCAAAAACATCAACATCAAACAGCATATTATTCAACAACGTCCAGGTTGATGAATCCACCACTTACTACGTAGATTTACATTATGTAAGTAAAGTTGTTCGCAGCGCCATGCTAATTATTAATGGGGTAAGTGAAACTCTTTCTTTTGATGCTTCAGGCAACTGGTGCTACGAATCGGGTCCTTCCAATGCGCCAAAAGTTAAATCGCTGATGAGGCCATTGGTGAATGGCGTGAACACCATAGAGATTAAACCGATTGGTACGGACGCACCACTGATTGATAAGATTTCGATCTTAAAAATTCCGGATATGAAGCAGCAGGCAAGTGCGCGAACTGCAACCGATCCACAGAGCACATCAGCGAAAGAAGAGACCAACAATGCGGATGAATCATCAAATAGATTTTTGGTTTACCCTAATCCAGCAGAAGCAAATACAGGATTTTCTATCCAGGTTGGTTCTTCCAGCGCCACAACCTTCGAGGTTCAGATTTTGGATATTAATGGTAGAGAGATGTACAACGATAATCTGGAAACTGTGAACCATACTATAAGCATCAACCCACAGTTAAATCCGGGGATGTACCTTATCGTTATCAATGATCACTCATCCCGACAAATTGCAAAATTGATTGTCAGGTAATAATGTTTTGATGAGAGTTGAGTTGTGTTTCATAAAGGCTATTGTCGAAAGTCAATAGCCTTTTCTTAGAATGATCAAACAGAATTTGCATTTCGATATAAGAGTTATCACATCTAATTAACTTGAGCCAATGAAAAATACGATTCGAATAAATCAATCCTATATGCATGCGGTGATGCTGATTGTTCTTGCCAGTGCTGTATCCATTTCTTCATGGGCTCAAACACGCTTTGAAGGAGGCATTTGGCCGGATAACAACGGCATTCACATCAACGCTCATGGTGGCGGTATACTTTATAAAGATGATACCTACTATTGGTTCGGTGAAGATAAAGATGCAGGAGAAAAAGGAAACCTGGCTCGGAAGGGTGTTCATTGCTATAGTTCAGCCAATCTGGTGGATTGGAAGGATGAGGGCATCGCATTAAAAATGTCAGAAGATGCTGACAGTCCTCTGATAGAAGGATGCGTGGTAGAGCGCCCGAAAGTGATATTTAATAAAAAGACAGGTAAGTATGTGATGTGGTTTCACCACGAGTTAAAAGATAAAGGTTATAAAGCCGCTTTAACTGGATTAGCGGTAAGCGATAAAGCGGTAGGTCCATACAAATATGTTCACAGCCTTCGACCAAATGCGGGCGTCTGGCCGATCAATTTTCCGGAAGAGAAAAAACATTCACTGGTAAAGTTGGAGGATGTACAGGGTAAGCCTGAAGCAAGGAAACAATGGGTTGCAGATGGAGGATTTTTAAGACGAGATTTTGAGGGTGGACAAATGTCAAGAGACCTAACGCTGTTTGTTGATGTAGATGGAACAGCCTATCATATCTCTGCTGCTGAGGAAAATCAAACTCTTCATGTTCGTGAATTATCAGACGACTACCTGAGTTTTACCGGAAAGTATGTGCGCATCCTTCTGGGTGAACGAAATGAGGCTCCAGCTATTTTTCGCAAGGACGGAAAGTATTACATGATTTCTTCCGGATTAACCGGCTGGGCACCTAACCCAGCTCATTCTGCAGTGGCTTCAAAAATGATGGGTGATTGGATCTCTTTAGGTAATCCATGCAGAGGCACGGAGACCGAAGTAAATACTACGTTCGAATCACAGAGTACCTATGTGATCGATATTGGAGAAAGAGGCGAAGAATTTATATTGATGACCGATCGCTGGCGTCCAAAGAATGCAATAGACGGCAGATACATCTGGATAAGAATAGCTTTTGAAGATGGCAAGCCTGTACTTAAATGGGAAAATGTGTTTGATGGAAAAATGATTGAATTACCAAAGCACAAATAGATTATAAAGCAGCAGACATTCAATTTAAAAATGTGCCGTTAGTTATCTCTTCTGCCTTCAAGTTTGTTTTTTTTAAAGAGTCCTTCAGATAACTATAATCCTATCTTCTCGATAGGGTTGTCATTTCCATTGCAACAGCCCTATAATTAATTTTACTTGAGCATAATTGACGCTGTGTCACTTCGAAGCTGGCGCTGGTTTTGTTTTTTGAAGCGAAAGAAAATCTTATTCAAGCGGAGACGTGCAGAATGAGGCCATTAATATGGCTAACTGATTTATCGGATATCGGCATCAAACGGGCGAGAAAGGTTTTCTCTGGCGCATTGGACTTACTCCATTGTATTCTTTATCGAAGGGAGATTTCTGGCTCTCGGCTGGATTGAGTTTGGGATACCACTTCTAAAAGCGCTTGATGTGCAAAACGATGAATATCCTATAATTCACTGATCTTGGTCGCTGCAAGTCTTGTTAGGTTTAATTTCTTTTAGGTGATGAATGCTTAGTTCCTCAACATCTAAAAAAGGGTAATATGGCCTATTATTATTCGCGGAAATTAAATATCCCGTTTAAGGAAGCCTTGGAGAAGTTAACCGTGAGTCTTCAACAGCAGGGGTTTGGGATTGTCACCACCATCGACATGTCGCATGTGATGAGAGAAAAACTGAAAGTCAATTTCCGAAACTATAAAATCCTGGGAGCCTGCAATCCTGATTTTGCTTATCATGCCATTTCACTTGACTCACATATTGGCGTCATGCTGCCATGTAACCTGGTAGTGGAAGAACATGAGAATGGAGAAGTTGAAGTAGCAGCCATAAGCCCATTGGAAACTATTGGGAAAACATCAGTTGAGCCGCAGATATTAGATATTGCGCGCGAGGTTGATGTTCGCTTGAGAAAAGCAGTAGATAATCTTCATCGCGACAAGCCTGGACCAAACGACCCCGAAGCGTTGCCAAGGGATGAACACAAAAATACTTTTGTGCCGCTACAGGGATAATTTATCTGATGAACGAAAAATGAAGTTTGATATCTGAAAAAATAAAATAAAAGAGTTATGATGTATCAGGATTTTAATACACTATTGAAGGAACATGGCACACCATGTATTTCCGTCATTGTAGCTACCGAAAAAAATGCTTTTAAGAAGAATTATGAAATGGTTAAAAAGTCAATTCAAAAGGCAAAGGCTTTACTGAAAACAAAAGCGTATCCGGAGGAGATTGAAACGATGCTGATGATTAAGCTGGATAAAATCTTGTTGCGTGTACCGGAAGAAGTTGAAGCAGGAGTGGGGCTTTATATTTCAAAAAATGTGTCTCAGCTTATCTTATTCCCCTTCCCTGTCACACCAAAAATTGTAGTCGACCAGAAATTCGAGATGCGTGATCTGCTGTATTTGCAGCAATTCACCAAGCCTTATTACGTGCTCAACCTGTCCAAACACAGTGTTCATTTGTTCAAGGCGTACACCAATGAATTGGAAGAAATTAAGGATAACGACTTTCCATTTTTCTATGTTGATCAATTTGAATACCAAAAGGCTTCTGCATCAGACGACAGCAGTGGTAGTTTAAAAAGCTTTGAAAAGGACAAAAACCAAATTTCTGAAATAAGGCTCAAGTCTGTTTTCAAGGATGCCGATGCTCACTTACAGTCGTATTTGATACAAGAAGATGCAAGGCTGATTGTTGCAGGTTCGCAACGACTTGTGAATATATTTCTTGGACTGACAAACTTCAAAAAGCATTTCTATGGAAAAATTTCAGGAAGCTTTGATGCTAATAATCTTGATCGCTTATCAGACGCAGCCTGGGGCGCGTTCATTCGTAGCCAGAAAAAAGAAGTGATGGAAGTTGTAAACCACCTGCCGGAAGAAAGAAAAGGTCATTTGGCCGAGGGTATTGAACAAGCGTGGACGGCAGCGTTGGAGGGAAAAGGCGAGATGCTGGTAGTAGAGAAAGATTTTCATCATCGGGGATATCAGAAGCCTGAGCAATTCAAACTGTACTTGCATACACCTAGTAAGCCATACAGTATGATGCCAGATGTAGTAAGTGATCTTATCGAAACAGTCAGTTCAAAGAATGGAAGGGTGGTGTTCGCAGAAAATAACGATCTCAAGGAGTTTGGACATTTGGCACTGGTGCTTCGGTATTGAACCTTGAACACTGTTCAAAGAAAACTTCTCTTCAAAAAGTGTAAACCCGCTGTGTTGCGGGTTTACTTCGTTTGACTTGACTTACAGTGATAAAGAAGAACTACCACTTGACATTGAGCAGTGTAGTAGCGAAACAATTAATCACCTTTCTTCTTTGCTTGAATCACTACAAAAGAGCCTTCTCCATATCCAGGTTTGGCTGCTTCCAACGATTTTATTTCGTGTAGGGGATGGAAAAGAGTCTGGCATAATTTGAAGTGTTTGAAGTTTGCATTGTTTAATTCAAGTAAAACTTTATCGACTGAATAGAAAGTGGCGTTTTTGTAAAATGTACTTTCCGGTTTGTGCAAGTCATACTGCTTTCCGATTGCGCTGTCTTTGTCTAAGAAGCCGATGATGAGAACCCCGTCTCTTTTTAAAATGCGATTAGCTTCTTTGAAAACGGTATGTAAGTCTTCAAAGTAACTAATGCAGAACGCCATTAGCACGAAATCGAAACGCAGGTCGCCATAGGGTAATTGTTCGGCTACGGCATCCACTACATCAATTCCTTTTTGCTTAGCTAGTGCCCGCATATTGGCCGATGGTTCGATTCCTTCTTTTATTCCAAGGGCTTCAGAAAAACGGCCTGTTCCAAGCGCTACTTCAATACCTCTGAGAGCTTCGCCTTCGGGAAGCATTTCCCGAATTGCTTCTACTTCAGATTTGAACACGAAAGGATATTCATCGTACCAATCTTCGTATTCAGCCACATGTGCATCAAAAGCCAAATTGTGTTTCATAGTATCGTAATAATTATTGCTCTAAACTATTTCTGAACTACCTCACTTTCAATGATGCGCAAGACGCTAACCAGTGATTGCGGTCATGCCGATTGCAGATCTGAATGCCAAAAACATTCAGTGTTTCAGAGAGGGCGAATGAAAAAAATCGGTCATGAACAATGCCGATTAATCGTTTTTTAGCCGGATTTAGCTGTTTGATTTAATTTCTGGTGTTTGGTGCAACCTTAAAGCTAAGTGCGAAGTCTATAGGTAAATAAATTAATTCAAGACGAAACAATAAATTGATTTGATATGAAAAGGATACTCCCCATCGCATTGCTTTTTGTTACCTCGCTGGTGTTAGCCCAAACGAAAGAGACAAGAAGCGTAGGAACATTTACAAAGATCTCATTCCGATTCCCCGGAAAATTAATCCTGAAGCAAGGTAGCCCGCAAAGTGTGGTGCTGGAAGGTGATAAAGAGGTGCTGGAGAAAATTGAAACAGAAGTAGAAGGCAATAAGCTGGTCATTGGGCGCGAAGGTAAATGGGGCATGGATTGGAATTGGGGCAGAGATAACAGTAAGATCACAGCGTATGTTACGGTGAAAGATATTGAAGGTCTAAGTGTAAGCGGCTCAGGTGAGTTAGTAACAGAAGGAAAGATCAGTTCGCGCAGCTTAGATCTGAGCGTGAGCGGTTCGGGCC
>CAZNCO010000247.1:0-6737 GCA_964571345.1 uncultured Ohtaekwangia sp. | reverse complement strand
CTTCTCTGCAATGCAAAAGGAGAACCTTGCCTGATTGATCCAGCCGTTTATTTTGGAAATCGCGAAGCTGAATTATCATACACACTTCTTTTCGGTGGGTTCGATAACGAGTTCTACGCGAGCTACCAGGAAGCATATCCGCTTCAAAAAGGATTTCAAGAGCGTGTTCCGATTTATAATCTTTACCCCTTACTTGTGCATGCAAATCTTTTCAGCTCCAGCTACCTGAATCAAATTAAATCCATCTTAAGAAAATTTAGCTAGGCGCAAGGTCATCGATGTCCATTTTGCTCCTTGCAAAAGCCTACCGCACAGAGAAAGTTCAACGCCAGATTCCGTTCGCTTGTCGGTGAAAAATGCCTGTTATAAAAAGTGATTAATCCTTTTTCCAGTGATCACGTCTGATGAAACAAATAAACCATAACACATATGAAAAAGATATCGTTAATCGCAGGTGTGTTTGTATTGATGGGATCATACGGATACGCCCAAACGGCCACGAGCAATGACAATGGCTCTGGCACAAATTCAACCGTGCAGGGAAGCGTAATCAGTAACCTGGCCCAAACGACAACAGTTACGGGCAAACAAAAAGGTATCCTCATCAGCAGCGCAGCGAGAGCGCAAGCTCTCACCGTGGCGAATGCACATGCAAAATTTTTAAGCGGTCATGCAAAAACATCCAACAGCAGTACTTCAAATGGGTCCGCCAATTCATCTGCCAGCAGCTCAGCTAATGTATCTGCGGTGGTATCTGCAAACCCGACTGCCAATGGCAAACCATCTACATTGCCTCCCGTATCTCCTCCTACGATGGGGCAGCCAGTGACTACACCAGTAGGTAAACCCATGGGTGTGCCAGTAGGCGTGCACGCCACCACGCACATTAGTGTTGGCATTCATTAATCTCTTTAAAGAATTAAAGACTTCGGCCTTCGTTGGCTGAAGTCTTTTTTATACCCCACAATCCCATGAAGCAAGTCATCATTGCAGTTGCATTGCTCCTGCTATCGGTAAAAGTCCTGGCTCAGCAGGGAACAAATGGTTCTCAAAAAAAAGACACCATCAAATACGATTTCCTTGTGGTGGACAGTCGATTTCAAAATCAGTTTTCGTTTTGGGGAAGAAATTACGGACTGCGTCTACCTTTCCTCTCTACCAGCCTGATGTATTACTTTCATTCAGGGATTTGGGTGAGTACTTCAAATTTCCAATTCTTTAATCGTGACATTCCTTCGCAACTCGGTTTAACTTTGGGGTATTTCAAAAGCTTATCCGCAAAAGTAGATTGGCATAGCAGCTACACTCAATTCTACGTTGCCGGTAGTTCAATCCCATCGACCAATAGAACGCAGGGATATTTGCAAACTACAATAGGTGCCGACTGGGGAGTTTTGTTTTCCAGCTTCCAGGCGCATGTGCTGCTTAACCAGAACAGTGATATATTTTTTCCAACTCAACACTCGCGCTATTTTCAATTCAATAAACCACTGTTGAAAAAAATACAAGTTTCGTTTGAACCGAAAGCATCGTTTACATTCGGAACACATAATTTTGAATATGCAAATGGATTGGTAGTAGCACCCGGAGGTGGTGGTGTAGTGTCACAAGGCAACACTGACTTAACTCTGGGATGTAAAATTCAGGCCTTGAATTTTGATTTTACCTTTCCAATAAAATTTGCCATCGGAAATTTTTCCATCGAACCGTCATGGAGATATACTCTGCCATTCAACGCCAATCCTACTCTTGGAGCCAACGGTCTAAGCATTTGGGCGATTGGCGCAAATTATTCAATCCCCTTAAAAAGGAAAGTGTCATTTAACTGATGCTTGCTCCGTTATTCTCAATTGCTTCCTGATTGAGGGCATGAAGACGCGGAATGTGCAGTCGCCACCCAAATAGGCACATCCAACCCAATCGCAATCAAACAATAACATTGAATAGGCGGAAATAACGAATAATCCTTTTGACGATCGAAGGCCCGTAGCCGAAGAAACATCTCTCCTTCCGTTAAATATCCAGGAACTTGAATCACATTCTTATAGTCTTTGCCGTTCACTTTAGTGGCCTTACCAATGGGAACTGACGAGTCAATATCAATGAATGTTGATCCCGTACAACAACTTGACATAATTACATACCCGTGGTAGCAATCGATAGTAATATTGTTGTATTCACAACCTGAAACCAGCAGCGACAAAATGATGATTGCAGTATATTTTCTCATATCTGTTTTGACACACAAACACCTTCGCGAGTTGGAAAACAAAGGTACAAAATCACTATCCAACGCACATGCCTGTATTCATCAAAATTTGATTGAATTAACTTCTGAATTGTCTTATTATTACTAAAAACACACACCCATGAGACAAGTCCTGTTGATCTTTGCCATTGCTTTTTTCATTTCCGGCTGTCAATCGTCTAATAATGATAAAGGGTTTATCGTAAATGATATCACAAAAGCGAGAATTGACAGTACCCTTAAGAACCTGGTGGATAGCGGATCAATTGCTGGAGTCTCTGCACTGATTTTTGAAAAGGATAAAGAAGTTTACTTCAACGCATTTGGGTATGCCGATCGGGAAGCGAAAACTGCCATGGATCGCAACACCATCACTAGAATTTATTCGATGACAAAACCTATCACTGGTATTGCATTGATGAAGCTCTACGAAGAAGGGAAATTTCAGTTGGATGATCCCCTTTCTAAATATGCTCCTGAATTTGCAAACCAAAAAGTGTTTGCAGGGTATGATGCAAACAGTAAAATGATTTTGGAAGATCCGCACAGGTCCGTTACCATCAGGGATATCACAAGACACACAGCAGGGTTTGTTTCAAATCTTCCAGACACCACCACTACTTTCGGCAAAATGGTGAAGCGAGCTGACGTAATGAATTTTGAAAACACGTTGCAGCAAATGGCGCAGAAGCTTGGCAGCCTGCCGCTCACCTTTCATCCGGGCGAGCAATGGTCGTACGGTCCATCTGTAGATGTGCAGGCATTTCTTGTGGAGCGCTTATCCGGGAAACCATTTGATCAATACATAAAGGAAAATATCCTCGATCCATTAAAAATGAATACTACACATTACGTAGTAGCAGAAAAAGACAAAAAGAATTTTGCTGCTGTTTATCGTAAAGATGAAAACGGAACACTTTCAAGAGTGCCTGACGAAGACGCCAATAAATTTAATTTCAAAAAATGGGCACTCACTCCTGGTGGATGGGGCCTTACTTCTACGGTAGATGATTATATGCGCGTGGCAAGAATGTTTGTGAAGAAGGGAACATTGGATGGGGCCACTATTCTTAAATCCGAAACGGTAACATTAATGAGCACCAATCAGCTTGCCGACAGTGTCACAGAAAGAATGTGGTTGCCCAGCAAAGGACAAGTAGGATTTGGAATTGATTTTGCGGTACGCATCCATCCTCCAGCATCGGCTGAAGAAAATAATGGAGTGGTTGGTGAGTTCTTTTGGGATGGAGCAGCCAGCACACTATTTTGGGTTGACCCTACAAATGAGCTGACCGCTGTTTTGTTTGTGCAAATATTTCCATTCGACCGCTCTCTTCATAAAAAATTTCGCGAAGCTGTATATGGCACGTACAAACAGCCCGCATCAAAATAGGAACATTCTAAAAATTGAGTACCAACTCTCCTTAGACAGGCGCAAGATGGGATGCAGATGATTTACTTTTCAACCGGGATATTTCGGTGATAGCCCTGCGCCATTGAATTGAAAGGAAGCTTGACAGTGAAAAGATCCTTCTCGAAGGAAGCGCTGATCCGATCTGCATCTACAAAGTAAGGAATCTGTTTGCTGTAAAGTATCTTCGGTACTTCAATCCATACATCGTCAGATTGAATGGCTACAACATAAAAAACGCTCAACACATTGTTGTGAATCTCCGCCCGTAAATTCTCTTCTTTCACTCCGGGCACCTTCACACGAATTTCGCGGTGATCGGGAAACTGCTTTAGTTTCATTTGCGCCTCACTTATACCTCCTCCAAGCGTGTTCAGCACATTGATGGACGCTAACAACTCATTGCTCACAAATCTTCTTGCTTTCATTTTCTTATTTGAATGAATGCTTGTGATTAAACAATACATATACCACCCAACATTTCAAGACAAGACGACAGATTTACAAACGCCCATAAGGTCAATTTGACTCGAAATGTCTTAATATTATATGTAACCTTTTTTTCTGGATTAGAAATGAATTAAAAAAAGCATTTAAAATCACTTATAAAGAGCTATATTTATTTAATTCAAACCATTACGGCCAATTCTATGAAACGACTTCAATTACTTCTAATCTGGGTTTTAGGCATCTCATTTATTGTGTTGGGTTTTCTGAAGTACATCGATCATGATGAGATGTCCCGGGCAATATTTACAAGGGCACACTACCCCCGATGGTTTTTCTATCTTGTCGCTACGGTCGAATTCATTGCAGGTGTAATGCTATTGATGACAGCCACCACCACCAAGCGATTGGGTAGTTTGATGATTGGTCTTGTGATGCTCGGTGCCATTGTTACACGCTATATTTTGAATGAACATTATACACACTTCATTATACCTGGAATAATCTTTTTCTTGGCGGTGTTAATGTCTTTGAGACTAGGAGGAAAGGAAGAGTCTGGCAAGAGCGCTTAAACTCCTGCCAATTCATCTGAATTTCTGTAAGTCGGCATGCTCCCCTTTTGCTAGAATCAACGGAAGATAAACGGATAATGAACGGAAAATAAACGGAAAACGGGTAAAGAATACACGAATCCACCTGATTCCATGCATAAACCCTATCTCCTAAAAAAAGTAATCCATGAAAGGGAATAAGTAAATCAAGATCTTACTTGCTTACTTTTGATCGCACCTTCCAATCGATAATTATGAGAACAGTATTTTGTCCTTTTCTATTGAGTCTGCTTGAATAATTGTCCTCAAATTTCACGTTGCAAAAATGCATTTCCTACCTTCCGAGGACACAAGCATCAGCATCCTAAAATTTCCTATTTTTGCACCGAAATCCTCCAGCGTTAAAACCTTCGGAGGCCAAAATCGTAATTCAGAAATCTAAAATCCGCAAATCAATATGCCAGGCACCGAATTATTTGGACACGAAGAGAAGAAAGAAATCAACGATGTACTCGAAACCGGAATTTTGTTCCGCTACAACCACGATGCACAGCGCAACAACATCTGGAAGGCTCGTGAGTTTGAAAATGAGGTAAAGAAAATTACGGGTGCTAAATATTCTCATGCGGTAAGCAGTGGCTCAACAGCCGTTTCGTGCGCGTTGGCTGCCGCAGGTGTGGGCGCAGGCGATGAAGTGATCGTACCTCCATTCACTTACATCGCTTCGGTGGAAGCTGTTTTATTTTGTGGTGCCCTGCCGGTATTTGCAGAAATAGATGAAACCCTTTGTCTGAGTGCAAAAGGAATTAAAGCAGCGCTCACTCCCAAAACCAAAGCTGTAGTGCTTGTGCATATGTGCGGAGGCATGGCTCAAATGGACGAAATCTTGCAAGTATGCAAAGAAAATAATCTTACACTTGTTGAAGATGCAGGTCAGGCATTTGGAGCTTCTTATAAAGGAACATCTGTCGGACTATTCGGAAAAACCGGCTGCTACTCATTTGACTTCTTCAAAATAGCAACCTGTGGCGAGGGTGGCGTAATGGTGACCAACGATGAGCAAGCCTATAAAAATGCGGACAGCTATAGCGACCATGGACATGATCATATTGGAAACAATCGCGGAATGGAAAACCATCCGGTGTTGGGGTTCAATTACCGCATCGGAGAAATAAATGCTGCGATTGGCCTAGCCCAAACACGCAAGGTGCCCCATATCATGCAGAAAAACCGGGAGCACAAGAGCATCTTAATAAATGAGCTGTCGAAAATTCCGGGCGTAAGCTTTAGCAAGCTGGCTGATCCTTCGGGTGATTCGGCTACATTCCTGAATATGTTTTTACCTGACACGGAAACAGCAAAACGCGTTGTGGATGAATTCAACAAAGCTGGCGTAGGCGGATTTAATTACTGGTTTATCAACATGTACCACTTCATCAACCAGTGGAATCATTTGAAGGATTTGAAATCGTCTGCGAAACTCCCCATTCACTTGCTTGGCGCCCCACAGGATTATAACAATCTTCACTTGCCTAAATCGCAGGAAGTTGTTGGTCGCCTGATTTCTTTTGGCATCCGCTGCACGTGGACGCACGATGAAGTGAGAGCCCTTGCGAAGAAGATCGGTGCCTGCGTAGAGAAGGCATTGTCAGTGACGGCTTAACTTCATTTAATATCGATGAAGAAACACATTGGTCGTTTTCTGATTGAAATTGTGATCATCTTCATCGGGATTACCCTCTCTTTTTTCTTTGAGGAATACCGCGAAGGCAAAAGAACTGCTCAGCAGATGAAAGAAATCGTTTCTTCGTTTCTAACCGATGGTGAACTGAAGGAGCAAGAATTGATCAATGATGTTAAAAGCATTCAACAGTCCATTAACATCATTGATACTTGCTTTGCTCTTACCCAAAAAGAAATCAGTATACCTCGAAGTTTAATTGATACATTGATCTGGAGCTTGACTTATGATTATGGTGATTTTATCACCACCACACCTAGTTACGAGGCTCTCAAAACTTCTGGCCTCTGGCAGCAACTGCCAGACACCCTTCGAAGGAGAATCTTTACTCTGTATACA
>CAZNCO010000246.1:0-6742 GCA_964571345.1 uncultured Ohtaekwangia sp. | reverse complement strand
CTAAACTCCTTTTCGCATATAAAAGTGTTGCAGGCAAATTCCACACCCGAAGAGATAATTCTTTCAAAAGATTCAGCCCGGATCAACGGCACCTTTCAGCAGACGGCAATCGTGAATCAGGATACATTGCACGCCAACGGCAAATTTTTTAGCCAATGGTTACTCGTGGATCGCCAATGGAAAATCAAACGCATGCTCACGAAAAGCAAGTGACGGAAGACGCTGTCGAGACGCTTGCCAAAAAAATCTTTTCAATCACTTACACGTGAACTCTCAAAAATGGCAAACCCACTGCTCTGAAGTTTATGCGCAATCACGTTTTGGTACAGTCTGTTCTCACCCGTTCGAACAAAAAATCAGTTAATTTTATATAATGAGGGCTACCAAAGCGTTAAATCGGGAGTCACATCCCTTCAACAAACATGGGTTAATACCCTTTGATGTACTTCAATTTGCTATTCCTGTTTTGATGGCTTCTGTCAATAGTGTCAATGAAATTGGATCACCGGCCGCAATAATAAAAGAGAAGCTTTTTATCTCTTGGGCTGCATCAAGCATCTGCTTATACTCGATTTGGAAGTGGAACGAATTTCTTTTGAGCAAATTTTCTTCTGCCTCACGGTCAGTACTTCTACTCATCTTTTCTAATTTTATTTTTATCGCAGCTTTGTCTTTTATACTGATTATTCTGCTTGAACCCCGCTGGCCGTATTGGATTCTTTTCGTCCGGTTTTCGGTAGGTACCATGTTGATCGTCTTTATCCAATATTCCTTAAATTCTTATCGGATCTCTCAGCGCTTTAAGGTTCTTAATGCGCGCCTTCAAATGGAGAATTCAGAAGCAAGAATAGCCGCTTTGGAAAAACATATAAATCCTCATTTTCTTTTCAACGCCTTGGCTACGCTCCGAAGCATGATACGATCCAATGATGTGAATACTGAAAAATTTATTTTGAATTTATCAGACGTTTATCGTCAACTGTTAAGTACAAAAAAGACGCTTGTTTCAGTGAAAGAGGAGCTCGACTTTCTTGAGCGTTACCTTTTCATGCTGACATCACGTTTCGAAGACGCATTGATAGTCAAGGTTGAAGTTTCTGCCTCAGCAGAAAAGAAATCGTTACCTTTTTTGAGCATCCAACTGTTAGTTGAAAATTGTATCAAACATAATGTTATTTCAATCCAGAAGCCCCTTGAGATTAGTGTTTTCCAAGGAGATCCTGAGCATATTTCTGTAAGAAACAATTTAAATTTTAAGAATTCCGGAGACGTTTCGCTCGGATCTGGCTTATCTAATTTAACGAATCGCTATACCCTTCTTGGCCACACCGATGGGGTGAGTGTTGAGAATACAAGTGACCACTATACGGTAACATTAAAGTTGTTGGAATGAATATTGTCATTGTAGAGGACGAACCTAAATCTTCAGCGCTTTTAAAAGAATTGATCGAGGAAGCAGGAGACCACCTGGTTATAGGAATATGCGACAGTATAGAAAGTACCGTTGCCCTCCTTTCGAAAAGAAATCCTCCCATCCATCTTTTCTTCATGGACATTCAGTTAGCCGATGGCCTTAGCTTTGACATATTTAAAAGAACTAAAATCAACTGTCCGGTTGTATTCTGCACGGCTTATGACAATTATGCCCTTGAAGCATTCAAATCAAACGGCATCGATTATATCCTTAAACCGTTTCGCGAAGAAGACGTTTTGAGAGTCTTTGAAAAAATAAACAATATCCAACTGGTTGGTTGGTCTCCGGATTGGACGGAGCGGATAAGTTCTCTGCCTATAAAGTCTTCGTTCAATAAATCATTTCTTATTAAGAAAATTGATGAGATGTATCCGCTGCATGTGGATCATATCGTATTCGTTTGTTACGATAATGAAATTTTATATCTTTTTTCAGCAGATGGAGCCAGGCATGTCCTTACAAAGTCAATTGATGAAGTGGAGCGATCACTCGATCCAAATGAATTTTTCAGAATCAATCGTCAAATGATCGTGGCCAGAAAGTTTATCAAATCGATCGAACCTTTTTTTAACCGAAAAGTGATTGTAAAACTCACCGTCCCCACTACGGAGCCAACAACGGTGAGTCGGTTAAAAGTTAGCGCCTTTCTAAAATGGATTGAAAAGTACTGATCCTGTTCAATTCAAGTCTCTTTTTGTTCATTCCAACGCGATAAACCGGCAATCGTCTGCGGTAAGCGTCACTTTTGGATCAAAAAGACAAACATGTACTTAATTGTAAAGGTAGTGCTGTTTTTTCCCCTCTTATCGAATTTAATTCAAGATGGGGGCGGAAAAATAATTGGCACATGGGCAATAAATGATCAGACTCACGTGGAAATATACCCCAGTGGAAACACTTTCTCCATTAAGGTGGCATGGCTTGCAGAACCACTGAATCACAATGGTCTACCCAAAGTAGACAAAAACAACCCGAACAGACAGCTTCGCTCCCGCCAGATTTTGGGGTTGATCTTAGCAGAAGGAATTCAGTATTCAAAAGGAATATGGAAAGGGCGCATTTACAGCCCCGAACGAGGCTCGTATGCCGAATGCCGATTTGAACTTTCTGATGAGCGCACCATTACAATGACGGCCACAAAAGGTTTATTTTCTTCTACCAAAACATGGAAGAAGCTATGAGCGTGAAACAGTTTTGGATTTGGATCAATGTCCCCTGCCTAATCCTATTTATTAACATTGAAGGACGCACCCAGACGGAGGCAATAAAGATCGACAAAATTGAACAAGTTTGGGAGATCGCATTAAATCATAATCCTCAAAGGAGTTCATACACAAGCAACATTGAAAAGGCGGATGCGGACTATAAAGCATCACGCTCGTTTCTTTTACCATCTATATCAGGAAGCTTTGCCGGGCAGGATAACCTTAAACTTGCCGTGACTCCAGTGCCTGGAGAATTGATAGGCAAGCCAAACACTACTTTCTATGCGCAGTTTGGCAAACAGTTTACTTACAACGCAGGGATTACCGCTTCAAAGACTCTGATGGATATACAATCCATAAGATCGTCTCAGGTTGCAAAAAATTCAGTTCTGCAACGAAGGGCTGAAGCCGAGGCATTTGATCAGCAACTCAAACAACAAACAGCTCGCTATTATTATGCCGCGCTAATCGCAAAAAAGAGTATTGAAACAAGTGAACAAGATCAAGAAGTTGGCGACAGCGTAGTGATGTTGGTGCGGCAGAGACTCCAGGAGGGTTTGGCAGATTCTGCCTCTCTCAATCAGGCCCAGATTAATCGAAACAATATTCACCTGGGGTTGGCTCAAAACAAATTGATCTATCAACAATCTATTATCAACCTGACGTATTGGATGGGGCTGCCGAACGGAACGCTTTTTGAGTTTTCCGAGCAGTTAATCCCTCCTGCGGCATTATCGGCACTTGATCTTGGTGAAAATAAATCACTCAATACATTCAATTATCAGATGAAGGAGGCTGATCTGCATGTGCAGATTCAACGTTCGGCATTCGTACCTAAACTGAGTATATCGAGCTATTTGGGAAAGCAGCAATACCGGAATGACTTTGGAATGTCTTTTTCAAATGGCTCCTGGTACGACTATAGATATCTGTCCCTTAATATGACTATCCCGATATTCACAGGTTTCGGAAACAGGAATCGACTCAGCTCAGCAAAAAGTTCCAAGGAGATTTTGACGAAGCAATTCGAAGATGCAAGGAATAGTTACTCAGCTGCAGATAGTATCACAGTAAACTCTCTTACATATAATATTGAAATGGCGACTACTGCTGCTGACAATTGTCAATTGTATATGCAACTGTTCAAACTCAATCACCAGAAGTTCAAACAAGGGTTAATAAGTCTTGACAGTCTCCTCCAAAGCTTTGAGGAATATTTGAACGCAGAAAATATCTATCTGAACAGCTTTTCGAATGTGTATATGGATTATTCCATTTTTCTTTCAAGACAATAAATTATGACAATCATTAAATTAAAAACAGCGTGTCTTTTCACTCTTGCGGGGGTCGGCTTGTTCACATCCTGCATGAATACCAATAAAACTCGCCCTCAACGAAGAGATATGGTTGATGCCGTATTTGCTAGCGGTAATGTAATTAGTAGCAACGAATTTTCAGTAACTGCAAGTGCAGAGGGATATCTGGTCGAATCGTTCGTTTCGGAGGGTGATACTTTGAAACCGGGGGCAAGACTTTTTCGCATCGAAAACCAAATGCAAGCGGCTGAGGTAAACAGTGCATTCGCCAGCTATCAATATGCCCTTTCGAAGAGTTCTGAAAATTCCCCAATCATTCAACAGCAGACTCTGCTTATCTCTCAAGCCAAAGAACAAGTGAGAATAGATTCTATTAATTACTTGCGATACCAAAATCTGGTTAAATCTAATGCAGTTTCCAAGACTGAATATGATCGAGCTCTGTTGCAATACACGAATTCGATGAACAATCTGTTGATACAAAAAAAGAGCCTAGCCGATCTGAAGATGACATTGGCTCTCAATGTCACGACTGCCAAAAACGAACTAACTACCCAAAACGAAAAAAATAGTTTCTATTGGCTTTATACCAGTTCGTCTGCTACGGTGTTAAATGTATATAAAAAGAATGGTGACCTGGTAAAAAAAGGTGAGACGGTCGCCCGTCTTGGATCAGGTAGGTTGCTGTGCAGGCTATTGATTTCCGAAGATGATATTCAACGCGTGATAACGTCCATGAAAGTACTTGTAGCATTGAATACAGAAAAAGACAAAGTGTATACTGCCCATATTTCTAAAGTCTATCCCTCGTTTGATGAACAACAACAGTCTTTCATTGCTGAGGCGGTGTTCGAAACCTTGCCCAACAATCTGAAGCACAACACGCAATTACAAGCAAATATTTTGTTGGCAGAAAATAAGGATGCACTTGTAATCCCGACCAATTACATAACCGATGCTAATAAAATCATGAGAGATGGTCAAATACTTCCAGTTAAAACGGGTATTAGAACTATGGAATGGATAGAGATAACTGAAGGCCTTAGTGATGATGATGAAATTGAATTACCAAAATAGTGATGAAACTTTTAACCTCGGTAAACTTCAAAATTTCTGCTACCTACATTACCTCGAATGTAAAACAAACAGTGGTGGCTGTGCTCTCCGTTACCTTCGGAATTTCAATGTATGTGTTCATGAATAGTTTCATGACAGGCGTGAACAACTCACAAAACGATTTGGCTTTCAGTACTCTCGCACACGTCAGGATTTACAATGATGGCCCTACAGATAATTCCGATCTAATAAAAAAGATAAATCCGCAAATAGTAGCGAACATACGCAACGCTAAAGTTATTCAATACACGGATGGGATTAAAAACTCACATCAGCTTGTTTCCTTCGCCAGAAGTCGTCCTATGACCAAAGCCGCTACTACCCAGGTAAACATCAACGTATTTTTTAAAAACGGATCAGCCAAACTGAATGGTTTACTTTCAGGTGTAGAGGTTGAAAATGAGAACCGACTGTTTGGTACCTCTGACTATTTGATACAAGGCGAATGGTCAAAGCTAAAAGTACGGAATGATGGCGTAATTGTTGGCTCTGGCTTGGCCAAGACAATGGGATTGAAAATGAATGATAATCTCAACTTGGTGACACCAGATGGTATTGCCAAGAACTATAAGGTGATCGGAATATTTGAGACCACCATTGCCGCTACGGATAAGACAAAAGCTTACATCAACATCAATGCTGCCCGACAACTACTTGCTAAAAATCAAGACTACGTAACTGATATTCAGATCAACAGCCTTGATTATAATCTGGCAGGTAGTCTGGCAGCGACTATCGCACCCTTTACGTCCTACAAAGTTGAATCATGGGATATCGCAAACGGTCAGCTAAAAGCGGCTTCTAATTTGCGCGATATAATTGCTATCGCTGTATCCCTTACCATTTTATTAGTAGCGGGTTTCGGCATTTACAACATTATGAATATGACAGTTAATCAAAAAATTAAAGAGATCGCAATATTGAAAGCGATGGGGTTTTCTGGAAAAGATGTGACTGAAATCTTCCTAACCCAAGCTATCGTTATCGGTTTTCTCGGGGGTATTGCGGGAATGCTTTTTGGTTACATAGTAGCTGTAGCGGTAAATCATGTACCATTTCCAATTGCCAACTTGAAAACTCTTCCTATGGCCTACGAATCCACTGACTACATATTATCGTTTTCGTTTGGCTTAATTACAACTTTCATAGCTGGGTATCTGCCTGCGCGCAAAGCTTCTCGCATTGACCCGGTCGCCATCATCAGAGGATAACCATGAATACAGTCGCATTGCAAGTCGAAAATATCACTAAGTATTTCTCTGAACCGGAGCGGTTTAAAGTTCTGAATGAAATCAGCTTCGAAGTGAATCGGGGAGAATTTCTGACCTTGATCGGAAAATCGGGCTCAGGAAAATCTACGTTGCTCTATGTGCTGTCCACGATGGACACCGATTATGAAGGAAGACTTTCTATTAACGGAAAAACCCTAACCGGACAAACTCAGAACGAGCTTGCGGCATTCCGAAATGAACACATCGGATTCGTATTTCAGTTTCATTACCTCTTGCCCGAATTTTCAGCGCTGGAAAATGTGATGTTACCAGCACTCAAGCTGAAGAAGAAAAGTAAGGAAGAAATTGAGTCAAAAGCAATGCAGAACCTGGCGTTACTGGGCCTTAAGGAACAGGCTC
>CAZNCO010000245.1:0-6748 GCA_964571345.1 uncultured Ohtaekwangia sp. | reverse complement strand
AGGTTGGGCAGATACTCGTTCTTTGTATTTTGACGCAACGAGTTTGATGCATTATAGAAGTTGCGCTTGGCCTGAATAGTTTGATAATTTTTAACTCCTGTGTCAACCGCTTGAGCGATTGTTAACATTTCAGTCTGCGACTGACTTTGAATACTCCAAAGAAGTAAGCTGGAAAGGATCAGTGCCCTGGTCCGAACCTTTGCAGAAAAAGCTCCAATCATTTGCCCGAGGAATAGTTTTGGTGAGAGAACAGCAATGGTAACACTTTGTTGAAGTCAAGTCAACAATATTTCTATGATAAAAGTTTGACTACTCCCGGCACCTTGCAAATAAATCGTTAATACCGGAATCTGGTATCGATTGCGCATGATCACAACTACTATTCGTTGATGTATAAAACCGAAAGTACTGTGTATATAATCGGCTTTCGAAACTGGCGATACTATCTTCCCGCTACCGTGGGCACTACCGGCAAACTCTCATTACCATTGTCATTTACACTTTGCACCGCAAAGAAATAATTGTCTTTGCTAAAGGGTAATTTGATTTCCAGTTCGCTCGTAAAAAATTTCTTTTGCCAAAAGGCACTGGTAGTCTCCCTCATTAAAACATAATACCCTTTTGCCTTTCCGGTTTTTGGAGCCTTCCATGTGAGGTAAGTGAAATTGCTCAGCCGTTTCGTTTCTACCTTTACTTCTTCAGGTACCGCAGGTGCTTTAGCCAGGTTGGCCAGATTTGAAAGATTGATAGCTGTATTTTTTCTCAGGTATTCAAAATCCATAAACTCTGGCAGATCTCCATATTGAATGCCATTTTCTTTTCGGACGTCCTGGTGTTGATGATAATAATTCTCATTCATTTCAGTGAAGCGTACTGCCGCATACCCTTGTTCAACATAAGGTGTGTGATCGCCACCGCGTAAGAAGCGATCATTGCGATAGATCATCACCACTTCAATGTTTTCTACATAACGTTCGCTTACTTCTTTTATGTAACGGGCCAGTTGGCGTGCCTTGCCATCATTCTCCCATCCATATTGCCTGATTTGTTTGGCACTCTTCTCGGTTTCAAAGGCAGGCAATCCTTCGCTAAAAACGCGGATACGGGTGTTTTCAATGATATTGGTTTCATTGGAGTTGTTGCTGCCCATAATGTCATTGTTCAATACGGCTTCAATGTTCCAATTTTCTTTCTTCGCTTTGTTTGCCATATACTGTGCTCCCAGAAGACCTTGCTCTTCTCCACTAACAGCGGTGAAAATAATAGTAGCCGGAAACGTATGCTTGCTTAAAATTCTAGCACATTCAAGCAATGCGGCAACTCCACTTGCATCGTCATTTGCTCCAGGGGCATCAAGCGTGCTGTCCATCACACTTGTGCGCATGTTGTCAAGGTGGCCGCTCATTAAAAATATACGGTTGTCATTTGGGTCCGTTCCCTTCAGGGTTGCTACAACATTTGCCAGGATAATGTCTCGATCCACTCTTCGTTTATCCGCCTTGTAAGGAACGGCATCGATGACCGCTGTCAGCCGGCCCTTACTATCTTTCGCAAATTGGTTGAATTTATTAAGCACCCATTTTCTGGCTGCGCCAATGCCTCGCTTCGGATCAGTTTGCGTGCTTAGGGTATTGCGCGTACCGAACGCAACCATTGCTTTGATGTATGCCTGAAGTGAGTCAGCATTTACTTCCTTCACCATCTGGTCTATTTCCTTATCGCGGTTGATGGTTGTTTGTGAAAAAACAAGCGTAGCCGATGATAACCAGATAACTAATAAAAATAATTTTTTCATACCGTGCCTTATGAAATTCAAATGCTTATTCGATTAATTTCAAAAATACAGTATCGTCTTGCAAAACCTGCTCCGCTTAAAGAATAGTTTTGGCTGATGGTCTATTTTTTTGATTCTGCGTAATACTCACACACTTTTTGTAACACGCAATCTTCACACTTGGGATTACTAGGCCTGCATGTTTCGCGCCCTAAAAAAGAAATAGCCATACCGGCTTCACCCCAGTCGGATGGGTCAAGGATGTCCATCATTTGTTTTTCAAGTTTTTTTGGATCGGTTCCTTTCGCAATACCTAAGCGGGGGGCCACTCGTACTACATGCAGGTCAACGATAATCCCTTCAGCGGGTCTGCCCATTTCGCGCAAAATTACATTCGCGGATTTTCTTCCAATGCCGGGCAAGGCCGTCAGGGTTTCCAGTGTAGTCGGAATATTTTTGTTGTCTTTGATTTGGCCGGCCAATTCAAGCAGCCACTTTGTTTTGTTTCCAAAGTTGCGCACATCGTTGATGAAAGGATGAAGGGCCTCAGCAGTAGCTTTCGACAGTGCGGTCATATCTGGAAAAGCGTTGAAAAAATCTGGTGCAAGCTTGTTGATATGCCGGTCAGAGTCTTGCGCAGATAAAACCACGGCCACAATCAGCTCGTAGTAGTTTCTATATTCCAAAGGATGTTTTTTGCCTTTGTATTTTTTAATGAGTGGCTGTATTTCTTTTTTCCAGTTTACAGATGCCATAGCAATTCCTTTTAGAATGAAAGGTAGGAATTTAATGTGCAAGCTTTTCAATTGCGAGAGGATGAGTTTATGTAGGTGTTGGTCTCCACCTAAAAGATTTCTCATCGATAGCCCGCATTGTACAAAGAATGCCATCCAGGTGATCATATTCGTGTTGCAAAAGTTCAGACAGTGCTCCTTCCATATTCCACTCTTGTTGCTCCCATTGTTCATTCAGGTATTTAATGGTTAGCTTTTGATGACGTCTTACTTTCACCAACAAGTTGGGAAAACTCATGCAGTCGTCCCACAGCTCAAACATGTCTTCGCTGAGAAAAGTAAATTCTGGGTTAATAAATACTACGGACCTGTCAATGTTCATGTAGATCAGCCGTTTCATGATTCCTAATTGAGGCGCGGCAATAGCTCGACCAAATCTGTACTTGGCTCGTATTTCTTTCATTACATTATCCAAATCTTCTACCCACGTTTGTACCAGAGGTAATTCCGTTTTGTCAACAGGAGAGCAAACTTCATATAGTCGGGGATCCCCTAACAGTAGTAAGTCTTTGAGTGTTTTCATGGCATGAATATAAGTTTATAAATACTTGTTCTGCTAGTCTCTACCCTTTGCCTGACGATTTGAGTTCGGTAAACAAGTCATGGTAAGCTTTATTCTGATTTTCTAAACTCCTGACAATCCCAAATCAGCCATTGTGCATGGAAAAGATTATATTTGAAATTAAGTTAAAACTTTAGGAATCGATTGTATTTTGATGGCAAAAGGATAAGATCAACTTCTTTTGGCGAATTACAGCACTTCTTCGAAATCTATGATCTTATTTGGCTAATTTTGTATCGTTGCTGGCTTTAGTTTCGAGTAGTAGTGGCTCTTTTTAGAATATTTCTACGCGTAATGCGTATCAAATTTGAACAATAGACGTTACAACTGAGATGAATAAAGTCGTACAAATAAGTGCAGTTATCATCACATACAACGAGCAGGAAAATATTGGTCGTTGTATTGATTCTTTGCGACCTGTTTGTGATGAAATTGTTGTTGTTGATTCTTTCTCAAGAGACCACACTAAACGAATTTGTGAAGCAAAGGGAGTTCGTTTTATAGAACATTCATTCCGCTCCCATATTCAGCAAAAGAATTTTGCCATTCGTCAGGCTGAATTCGATTACGTTCTTTCGTTGGATGCTGACGAATATTTATCTCCCGAATTGATTGAATCTATTTTAGAAGTTAAGGCAAACTGGAATGCAGATGCCTACCAGATGAAAAGGCTTTCAATGTTTGGTGGTAAGTGGATAACTCATGGCGATTGGTATCCAGATCGTAAGATTAGATTGTTGGACCGAAGGGCTGGCCAGTGGGGTGGCTATAATCCTCATGACAAGATTATTTTAAAGAAAGGTGCCAAACTGAAATCGCTTGAAGGCGATATCCTACACATGGCCTGTGATAGTGTGCATGATGTTGTTAACAAGATTCAACGTTACTCTGATATTTATTCTGAAGAGCACAAAGGAAAAAAAAGTAGCTCTGTTATTAAGATATTGCTGCGAACTTGTTTTGCTTTTTTTCATAGCTATATTATCAAGAGAGGGTTCCTTGATGGGTTCGAGGGGCTTATGGTTTCAGCAGCTGTAAGCAATCATGTCCTTTATAAATATGCCAAACTTTATGAAGCAAATCGTGAATTGGCAACCAGTAAGAACCAAGTCAAAGAAACTCATTTGTTTGTGGATCGTGATATCGAATATGAGGCTAATTTGGTTTTACCTACAAGACAGCCTGTACGTCAATTAGATAAAATAAATTTGACGCTCACCAACGCAAAGCTCAAGGCGAGACAATAATCATTTTGCTGCACTTCCATTTCTCTGGTGCAGGAATTTGCTTCTATGCAGAACCCCTATTCTGCGCGAAAATTCTTACCATTGCAGGATGAAAAAGTAACCCCTTGCTTGTTTTTGTCGTACAAATCGAATCTCAGATTACCTCCTTTTATGAAAAAGATAGACATCCTAAATTTTATCACTGACTTCCGAAAGGCTCCCAATCAAATCAAAACACTAGCTGAAATAAAGGCACATTTAGGACTAGGGGAGGAGGCGGCACTTCTTAATTTATTAGAAGAGATGAAGCAAATGCGCACGCTACGCGAGGTTGAGAGAAATGGTGAGAAGGCTTTTCAAGTAACTGCGAAGTGATTGGCTGTTAGATCAGGCGAGCCCATAGTACCTTTCTAAAACAGGCCCTTTAGCTCAAGACTTGAGCCGGACTTTGGCAAAACGCGTCTTTTGAGACCTGTACTCTTCCCTGTCTTTCCAAGTTTAAGGATGGAGACCGTCTAAGATTCGCCCGGATTCTATAATACCTATTAGATTTAAAATATACTATCATTTTTGTTTGTGATGGGTAATATTTAGCCTTATTTCAATCGAATACTGTAATTTTTATGATTGTTATCGTAAAAATGAACCTTGATTTGTGAATATTTACTTAAGGCTTGATTTTCAGGCTGGTTAGATATTTTATCTTAAATCATAAATCATGGAACCATCCAACGTAAACGAAAGCCAGGGATTTTGGAAAGCAAACAAAGAGTTGTTTATCTCTTTGTTCATTATTTTGTTGGTTATGTTCGGCTTGAAGTATCTTTTTAACATGGCCATCCAATTTCATCTCACGTAGAAAGAGAAGACTGCAATGCATCTCGTGCTTCCATAAGTGCGAAACCTAAAAGGTTTTGCCCTCGCCACGTATTGGGGTTTTCGATGTTCCTGGAATTTTGTGATAATCCAATTCCCCATACGGTATCCACAGGACTTGCTTCTACAAGTACGCGATCAGTGGTGTTCAAGAGATATTCTCCTAGTTTTTTATTTTGCTCAAATTTGTGAATACTCCCCTGCTTTACAATTTCGTATTTCTTTTCATTCCAGATTTTTTCATCAAAGGATTCTATTTGGCGTCCGAGTTCTTTTACTTCACCAGGTTTCTCCGCAGCTAGTATTTTATTGAAAATTTCGGTTGCTCCGAATAGCTGGGCCTTTTGTGCCATCATCCAATGCTCGGATGTTTTATAGTTGATTCCACCTACTATAAAGGGTGCGGGGTACCATTGACTAAAACATGCTTTGTCAATTTCATGCTCCCGAGGGCTGGTATGCCCCCAGAAGAAAATAAACTTGAGCATTACTCCCTGATCAAATCTTGTTCTTAGCCATTCGAGGTTGTAGGTCATCCTTTGTAAATTTCAAATCCAATGTGAAAATGTTGGTACAAGATATTGGAATTTTCCTGTAGGAACGAAGAGCATTGAAAAAGCCTTGGCAACTTTATTTTGTAGTATATTCCTTTTCAATCAACGCCAATGTCGCTCGTGCATTTTTTACAAGTGTGGTGGATGTTTTTATATAGTATGAGTTGGCGTTTTTTAAGAAATGAATTTGATTGGCAAACTCATTGATTGTCTCTTTGTCAAGCGATCGCAAGGGTGGATTACTTTTGGGGCGATTAAAACTTAAGTCATTCACCATCCCATTAAACACCTGATTGTCGAATAGTTTGTTTATGGAGGGATACATAATCACAATCAACGATTCTTCGCGATGAGCAATATAATCTGTAAGTGAACGAACCAACTCATCATATAATTGTAATGCTTTCGAAACTTCGACTTTCTTAATCAAGTGCCAGTCGCCAGAATTTCTTAATTGAATAATCGTGCGGTCGTGACTATAAAACTTGTAGGTGCGTGGCGCCCACCTGGCGAAATAGTATACATCGTTTCCATGCTTTGAAATATCTGGTCGGTGTAAGAGCATGAGCAGCGAATCCAGCATGCTATCCTTTTTCTTCCGCGCAGCGAGAATACTGTCTAGCGTATAAATATCCAACCGCAAATCTTCAGCCACAGCCTGGATGTATGCATCGCCCTTTTTATTGTTGGTAAAATCTTCCCGTATGTTCTCTGAAAAGAAGCCTGCCGCCACGGCTAGAAATACCATTAGGAACTCAAAGAAATGCTTTTTGAAGGATTTCCACTTGGTGCGTTTAGGTGGTAATGTTTGCTCTTCCATAAGGTTTCAGCTATAAGGTGTACTGATACGGAGCGTATTAAAGTTATTGAAAAATTCTGAAAAGCCTTGTGGATCGAAAGAACGATGAAGCAATTCCTTCTTTGCTAGGTATGAAAAGTATAATTTTAAAAGAGGAATAAAG
>CAZNCO010000244.1:0-6802 GCA_964571345.1 uncultured Ohtaekwangia sp. | reverse complement strand
CCTTTTACTTTGAAATTGATTTTATAGCCACCTTGAGAGAATGCCGCAGATCCTAATAAGACAGATACTATAAAAATTGCGAATCGCATAAATATTGAAGAGTTTAAGATTGCAAAATTGGGTAAACGAACCTGAATATACAATTGCGTTTAATCGCTGCATGATAGGTTTTGTAACTGGTTTTCCTTGTTAAATGGATGTTAACCATTTGATATTTTGAAATGTATTTCTATGTTTACCGGATGAAGCGTACTTTCTCCATCACATTCCTGGCAGTTTTCCTGCTTAATGTATTTGGATACTATGGTATCTTCATGGGCTTGCGCATTCAAATGGCGGGCCAGGTGCGCGACAATTTCAGCAAAAATATCTATGCACTGAGTGATGAAATGACCTTCAAAGTTCCGATCGCTATTCCCTATGCATCGGACATGTTAGAATATCAATCGGTGGATGGCGAATTTGAACACCAGGGAAATATTTACCGGCTTGTTAAGCAAAAGCTTTTTAAGGACACCTTGTACATTGTGTGTGTAAAGGATACCCGCACCCAAAAGATCAATAAGGCGTTGGAAGATTATGTGAAAACATTTTCTGATAAACCCGCGTCTGAAAAAAGCGGATCTAAGACTTTGCCTACGTTCAGCAAAGACTATATCAGCGAAGTTATTGCCCTTGAACCTACTCATGCCGGGTGGGAGCTTTCCTTTACCGTACCTTCTTTTAACTCAGATAAGACAATCCGTTTTTATTCTGACATCATTCAACCTCCCAAGATTTAATTCTCTTTGTTTTGATTTGACTCCTGCTCTTGAAGCAGCGATTTATTCATAACTGAATCACTATTGGCTATGCCATTACGCATGGCTGTTTCCTGTTCTTTTTTACTCTTTCATTTTAAATTTTAAACTAACCCTATGAAGAAAGTTTTACTGTTATTTTTTACGATCGGCTTTGGAGACTTGGCGCAAAGCCAAACCATTACTGATGGCCTGATGATGGCCAAGGGTGCATTTTGCACAGGTCCAATGTACACGTCAGACTCCTGGAAAAATTACTGGGAGGGGCCTTTGAAAAGAGACAATCCGAATATCGGTACGATAACCACAAATATGTTCACCTGGATGGGAAACTATGGCATCAACGAGAAGTTGAATGTGATTGGTATGGCATCATATGTTTGGACAAATGCCAGTGGAGGAACCCTGCACCAAATGGAAGGTGTGCAGGACTTGACACTTGCTGTTAAGTATCGCTTTCTTAAACAAGAAGTAGGGAGCGGCACGCTGAGAGCTTTTGGAGTTCTTTCGGGTTCAATACCACTTACAAATTACAGCCCTGATTTTCTTCCGTTATCCATCGGCTTGCAAAGCAAAACTATTGCTCCAAGGTTGAATGTGAACTATACAATGAATAATGGATGGTTTGCGTCTGTGTCCGGATCCTACGTTTTCAGATCGAACATTACGTTGGATCGTCCTTCGTATTATACCGATGGTCAACTGTTTCTTACCGATGAAGTGGCGATGCCCAATCAATTCTCCTTTTTTGGCAGCGTTGGATATATCAAAAACGGACTGCAAGCGGAGATTAACTACATGCAGCAAAATACATTGGGTGGCGGTGATATTCGCAGGCAGGATATGCCCTTTGCTTCCAATCGGATGAACTATGGTAAGATAGGCGCCACATTAATGTACTATTTGCCGATGGCTAAAAATGTGGCGTTACGAGCCTCTGCCATGTATACGGTGGCGGGAAGGAATGTCGGTCAATCCACCACCCTGATGGGCGGAATTCTTTACACATTTCACTTCAGCAAACAACAATAAGCGATCACAATTATGAACAAGAAAATTTATACACTTCTATTTTTAATGCTACTTGTTTTTCCGTTTAGTTGTAACAAGGATGTAGACTCTAAGGAAAACCTGTATGCTTTAACGCCATCAAAGACGGATGACAATGCAGCTTCGTGGACACCGGTTTACATTGCCACTTCGTCTTACAGCACATACCTCAGTGGAATGGGTGGTGCACCCGCAGACGTTACAACGTCAGCGTATCAGACTGATCTCGCTAAAATAAAACAACTGCAAGGCGAGCTCAATGACGACAGAAGGAATGCCATCAACTATTGGAGCGATGGTGGTGTGCTTCGGTGGAATCAGATTTTCCGTGAATTGGTGGCACGCTTTAACTTGCCTCCCGCACCTCTTCCTGATAATTCTTATCCTGCACCAGACGCAGACAACCCATTTGCTGATCCTCAGTTTCCTTTCGCGAACCCTCCCTATGCGGCAAGAGCTTACAGCTATGTAAGCGCTGCCATGTACGATGCTTTGAAGGTTGCGTGGTATTATAAATATCAATATAACCGTCAGGCGCCTTATCAGGTAGATAATTCTATTCAGTCGCTTATGCCAAAAGTAAACCTCCCTGCGTGGCCATCAGAAGAGGCGGTGATGTCAGGAGTGGCACAAACCATTTTGTCTTCTATGTTTCCTGTGGCGGTAGATGAAATCACTTTAAAGGCAGGTGAGCAACGAAATGTGGCAATGTGGTCTGGCAAAGCAGCACCGAGTGATGTTTCTGCAGGTTTAGCATTGGGTAAAGCGATCGCTGCGGCTTATTTAGCAAGAGCAGCTGGCGATGGTATGAAGAGTGCGGTTGGAACGGCACCTCAATGGAAAGCACTGCAGGATACAGCTGTTAAGCATGGACAAATCCCCTGGTTGAGCCTTGACCTTCCAGCACGACCTCCTATGCTTCCTTTCTTTGGCAATGTGAAATGCTGGATGATGTCGCCTGCGGACATCGTGAATACAAGACCTACTGCACCTCCCTCAACTTCCTCTTCAGAAATGACGGACCAAGTGAATGAAGTGAAATATTATTCTAATAACCTCACGCGCGATCGGCTTGCTATTGTTCACAAGTGGGCTGATGGTGCCGGCACCTACACACCTCCGGGTCATTGGAATGATATTGCAGAAGAATATATCCGAGATGCTAAGTTTAGCGAAGTAAGAGCAGCTCGCGCGTTTGCCCTTCTTAATATGTCGATGCACGATGCAGCTGTTGCCTGCTGGAATACGAAATATTATTATTTCAATCCGAGACCAACCCAGATGGATGCTTCCATTAAAACTGGAACCGGTATCCCGAATTTTCCGTCATACGTAAGCGGGCATTCAACTTTCTCGGCAGCGGCCGCTAAGGTACTGTCGTACCTCTTCCCAACAGACCAAAGTTATTTTGAAGCTCAGGCAAATGAGGCTTCCATGTCGCGACTTTACGGAGCTATCCACTATAGAATAGATTGCACGCAAGGTTTGGTGTTAGGAGAAAATGTAGGCGGCTTCACGGTTGCATTCGCTCAGGCAGATGGGGCCAACTAAAAAATAGGGTTAGGATTTTGATATAAGGTTAGGCAGCCCCGGCAAAAAGCTGGGGCTGTTTTTTTTGCTCCGACATAAGGTTGAACGAACCAGCGCTTAGATATTTATTAGGTCAAAGAATCTCCTAAATTTTTAAAGCAACTATAATCAGATGTAATAGCACCAAATTGCATTTCCTTTCCGTCCTGATTACATTTCAGGAAACTTTCTGTTTTGGAGAATTACCTTTTAGCCGTTGATATCGGAACGACAAGCGCCAAGTGTCTGGCTGTTTCTGCAAATGGTGAAGTACTGTCTGTTCGCCAGCATTTTTACCCCACGTCTTTTCCTGAACCCGGTTTTGCAGAACAAGATCCAGATCTTATTTATAGTGGAGTCATCGAAATTATTAAGGCGAGCATTGCGTCTGACTTGAAATGTGTTGGTATTTCTTTCAGCGCGGCCATGCACAGTCTTACGGCTGTAGATGAGAACGGGTCTCTGCTAATGCCGCTGATCATTTGGTCTGACCTGCGTAGTAAAAAACAGTTTCGCGAGATTGAGAAACTGGGCCTTACCTCCAGGCTTTGTGAAATTACGGGTACGCCTGTTCATCCCATGTCGCCATTGTGCAAACTGCTTTGGCTGAAAGAGGAGCGACCTGATATCATGCTGGCCGCAGATAAATTTTTATCAATCAAAGAATATATCCTGTTCCGCCTTACCGGAAAGTTTTTAATCGACCATTCCATCGCTTCAGCCACAGGACTTTTTGATTTGGAAAAACTGACATGGTCGGAGGAAGCGCTCAGGCTGATCTCCCTGTCGGCTGATGATTTTTCAATTCCCGTTCCGGTAACGGAGAAAATGTATTTAACAAATGAGCAAGCCCTCAATCTTGGTATCGGCAAAAATGCACCAATCATCATTGGGGCGAGCGATGGCTGTCTTGCCCAACTTGGAAGTGGCGCTATGAAGCATGGCGATTTGTCGATCACGCTCGGTACCAGCGGTGCGGTTCGGATTGCTTCTGGCAAAAGATTAACCGATGGTAAAGGCAAGATTTTTAATTATATCCTTCGCGAGGGGCAATACATTTGTGGAGGTGCAACCAACAGTGGCACGGCCCTTCTGGCTTGGTTTAATGAGAATTTTAAAGACACACTTGAAAAGGACCTGGTCAGTTTTGTGGAAAGTGTCTGTTCTATACCGCCCGGCTGCGAAGGGCTTGTCCTGCTTCCCTATTTGCTTGGAGAGCGTGCCCCTGTTTACAATCCGGATTCGCGTGGCGTTTTTTTTGGAGTGGGAATGCATCACACCCCACGCCATTTTAAACGTGCACTTATAGAAGGCATTTCCCTCGAACTTGCCTGGATTGTTGAAACGATCGAAAGTTGCTTCGGCAAGACGAACCGAATCTTTGTAAGCGGTGGATTTACTCATTCTGCAAAATGGATTCAGATTCTCAGTGATGTACTGGGCCGAGAATTGATTTTAGCGGAGGCTCAAGACGCATCTTCGCTGGGGGCAGCCATGCTGGGTTTTGAAGCAGTAGGAATTTCCATGAAACACCAGGAGCCGAAAATGAGAGTTTTTTATCCCAACACCAGTGCTCAAATCACGTACTCGAAAATCTTCCCGGTTTTTAAGAACCTGTACCTACAAACGATCGGCCTTTTGGAAGATTTGAATGAAATCACCGGGCAATAAAGTTTACAATGTAGAGGGGAATCGTTTAATTTGCCAAAACCTCTTTTCTTACCAAACTGTTTCTGCATGCAACTCGGACTTATCGGCCTCGGTAAAATGGGCTACAACCTCGCCCTGAATTTTAAAAGCAAAGGCCACCAGGTAATAGCCTACGATGTGAACAAAGTAGCGATGGAGAAAATTGCTGCGGAAGGAATCACAACGGCTCCCTCGGTAAGCGAGCTCGTAAATTCCCTCAAAGGCAGACGTGTGATTTGGTTAGTGGTCCCTGCCGGTAACGTGGATGACATTCTGATTATCAACCTGCAAAGCTACCTGAGTGCGGATGATATTTTGATTGATGGCGGCAACTCTCATTTTAAAGACACCTTGTTGCGTTACCGCGATCTGGAGAAAATGGGTGTTCATCTGTTAGACTGCGGAACGAGCGGTGGAGTGAATGGCGCCCTGCATGGGGTGTGCACTATGATTGGCGGGAAGAAGGAAGTGTATGACTACTGCGCACAAATTTTCAAATCAATATCTGTTCCGGAAGGAAGCTTGTATTGTGGCAAGAGCGGCAGCGGACACTTTGTGAAAATGATCCATAATGGAATTGAATATGGAATGATGCAGTCCATTGCTGAAGGCTTGGAGTTATTGCACCGATACGATTCCAATATTGACCTTGCTTCTGTTACAGAACTTTGGAACCATGGCTCGGTGGTGCGCAGTTGGCTGATGGAGCTAACCCACAATGCATTAACTAAGGACAAGAACCTGGAATCCATTAAAGGTGTAATGCACTCGAGTGGCGAAGGCAAGTGGACTATTGAAACCGCGTTGGAGATGGGTGTGCCCACTCCGGTAATCACTATGTCATTGCTGATGCGTTATCGTTCGCAATCAGAAGACACCTTTGCAGGGAAAGTAGTCGCTGCCTTGCGCAATGAATTTGGCGGGCACGCGGTAGAGAAGACGAAATAGAATCTATGCAACAAGCCTTCCTCGATCATATCAAAAGAAGGAAGCTTTGTACTTCATCCGATAAAATTTTATTGGCAACCAGTGGCGGCATCGATTCGATGGTGCTGATGGATCTGTTTTTGAAATCAGGATTTACGATTTCTGTAGCTCATGTTAATTTTAAATTGCGCGGGGATGAGTCAGATAAAGATGAGAATTTTGTCCGCGGAAAATGTTTGAAGCAATCGGTTCCTTTCTTTACAAGATCATTTGATACAAGCGCTTTCGCGGAAGCAAAAAAACTAAGCATTCAGATGGCTGCGCGCGAACTGCGCTACCAGTGGTTTGCTGAGCTGGCCGCAAAGCATGGTTTTGCGTGGATTGCTACAGCGCATCATCTGAACGATTCGATTGAGACAGCCGTATTAAATCTGGCGCGCGGCAGCGGACTGGAGGGCTGGGATGGAATTGAATCGAAGAATGGAAATGTTATCCGACCCCTTCTCTTTGCTTCACGAGCACAGATCGAAAACTATGCTGCGGACAATCAGATTACCTGGCGCGAAGATGAAAGTAATGCATCGGATGATTATCAGCGAAACTTTGTGAGGCACCAGGTCGTGCCCTTGTTACATGAACTAAATTCTTCATTCGAACATTCGTTTGTGGGGTCGATGCACAAGATCGCAGCGGCCAATGAGTTGGCACTTGCTGGTCTTGAAGTTTGGAAGGACAAGTTTATCAAAGAGACTAGCGGAGTGCATCAT